>CAZPPN010000070.1:0-8427 GCA_964588425.1 uncultured Ruminococcus sp.
CGCCCCATCCGTTGCGCGGTGCATGGAATGTTAATTTTTGGAAGTTATGTCCGCCTGATTTTGCCGCTATGCCCACACCGATCCAGTCATCGTTGAAATCGTTCCAGAACGGGAATACAAACGGCGGCGGTGCGGCACGAAGGGGATAAAGTTCGGCAGGCTCAACGTCAACGAAGAATTTAGATCTTTCTCTGTCCTTATTCTGTGAGTTGACGACGAGGTAGCCTGCAACGGAGAATTTCGATCCCATTGAATCCGCCGAACCACGGCAATACTCGAGCTTATCGACCGCGCCTTGTCCTTTTACTCTGACACTGTACAGGATGCACCCGTCGATCACGCGAAGAACATACTCTTTGGAATCCCACGCGGTGCTCTCAGCCGACCAGACAAACTCGTTCTCAGATGCGGAAACAAGATTTACCGACGTATCGCAGTCTGCGAGATCTGTGCGGTTGACTCTGCCGGACACGGCGAACTCAAACAGTCTGACGTTCCCTGAGTATATCTCAAAGCTGTCCTGATGTACGCAGAGCGATCTGTCATCTGACAATTTTATGATTTTCATATACTGTTCCTCCCACTTAGAGACTTCTAAGAAGTCTGAGCGAAATGGGTGCTTCCGCTTCGAAGTCAACCACAGAAGCTTCGATGGTGCAGGTCTCGCATCCGACGAATCTGAGTGCATCGATGAATCCCTTATAGTCAAATTCGTTCGCGGCGATCGGGAATGTACGAACCTTGCCGTCACGGAGGTTGGGGTTCGCGATATGGGCGTGCTTGATATGGCCCTTGAGGGGGAGGATATCCTCGATTTTTTCGCCCACGCCTGCCATATGGTAAATATCTGCGAGGCATGAGATATATTCGCTTTCCGCAAATCCTGCGAGGATAACGCCCTCTTTAAGCGTGTTCATGATATTGGAGTCCTCATAGCGGAGAGGTTCGTTCACAACGGTGATCTTATACTTTTCAGCGATGGGGGCAACGATTTCTTTAAGGAAGTACACGATCTGACGCGCACCCTCGACGTAGCTGAAGCCGTCCGGGATACGTCTTGCGCCGCCCGAGCCGAAAACGACGGTTTTGAGACCGATTTCGCATCCACGGTACATTCCCTTGTCGATGTATTCCTTCATTCCCTGATAATTAAGCTCGCCGGGGCCTGTCATACCGAGGTCGCCGGGCATGAAGCAGTTGACGGCTTCGCAGTTGATATTGAATTTACGGTAGCTTTCCTTCCATTTATTGAAATCGGAGTCCTCACTTCTTGCGAGGTGACCGAATCTGCCTTCAACAAAGTCGTATCCGCATTTTGCCGCGTATCCGATTCCTTCGTGATTATCTATTGCAACGCATATACCGTAGCGCATGGTTTTCTCCTTTTATTCAGTGGATTTTTTGTGGTGCGGGGATTTTTTAGTTTGGACTAAAATTTAATATTTGATCTCGTATCTGAATCCGTCGTATGTTTCGCCTGTGACGAAATTGCATCCCTCTAAAACGACGCGGTCTTTATAAACATCGGCCGTGAATCCGATTCCGCGTGAGTATGTGAATGCTGCCATATTGATAAAATACAGTCCTTCCTTGGGATTGTCACATCCGTTCATTCTGTGCATATGACCGCTGACATAAATTACCGGTGCTTCAGCCGAGGAATTTTCGCAGAGGATTTTATCGATTCTCTCTGATGCCTCTCCGATCGTGCCTCCGCCCTGTGCGCCGTTTCTTCCCTGCGGCGGCTGATGCGACACGACAAAGATCGGCTTCTTCAGCTCCGCTGCGGCTTTCATTTCTTTCTCGAACCACTCGATCTGCTCGTCTGAGATAATTGCCTGGTCGGTATTCGGAATTCCCTCGGATGCAAGAGTGATTATCGGGAAGCCTTTGAGTTCGGTCGAATAATAGGCGTGCTCACCGTTTTCGATGCCGCAGTATTTGCAGAAGTCGCTGAACAGCGCAAGAGCTTCGTTATAGTGAGGCTCGATGCTGGTTGCTCTCGAGTCATGGTTGCCCATCTCGGGGATGATTTTTTCTACCTTATTATATTTGTCGAGGTAGTGCTTGAAATTATTGTACTCACTGATATGCGCGGAGTTTGTGATATCTCCTGCCATGATGACAGCGTCGAACTTTTTATAGCACGAGATTGCGGCAATACCCTCACGGACCATATTATTACGTCCTCTGTATGTATCTCCGTCAACGTGCAAGTCAGCTATGAGCGCGGCGGACATGAGAACATCGTCATCGGCTTTTTTCTTTGTTTTGAACATGAGCTTTGTAAGAAGACGTGCCGAGAGTGCCGATGTTATCATTTTCTTTTTTCTGCGGCTGTAACCTTTATCAATGTCTTTCCATTCTTCAATAACTAATTTTGCCATTGCTGTAACCTCCGCCGATCATCTCAGAGCTTTCCGTGTGTTTCATCGAGGTATCTGATGAACGCGTGGATGAGTCTGTTATTTCTTTCGTTTCCGTTTTCGGCGCATCCGTGCCATGCAACTGCGGTTTTTCTCGGGATTGAGAACGCAACCATCTGACCTCTCGCGCCTGTTTTGAAGTAAACGTCGGTATTTTCATGGGCTGTGCACGCGAAGTCGCTTGACATAGCCTTGTCGATCCATTCCTGCGAGATGATCTGATTGCCGTTGTACTGACCGCCGCACGCATATGCATAGCCGAGCTTTGCCATATCATCGGATCTGGTGAAGAATCCGCCGCCGCAGATCGGGTGTCCCATTGGGCAGAGAGCCATCGCCCACTGTCTGAATCCGAGCGGCTTTAAGATGTTCTCTCCGAGGAATTTGTCAGCAGTCATGCCGGATGCCTTATGGATAACTCTGCCGAGGAGATAGTACGCTTCGTCGGAATACTGGCGGAATGTGTCTCTCGGATGCATGATCTTGAGGGAGAAGACGTATTTGAGGAAATCCTGACCGATCATCTCGATGTGGTCATCGTTGTCAACATTGTACGGGATTGTCTCAATGCCTGTCTTGTGGCGGAGCGCATCGTAAACGGTTACTTCATTCCAGCCGTCATCCATATTTTCGGGCAGCTCGGACTTATCAAAGAGGGATTTAACCTTTGTGTCAAGCGTAAGAAGTCCTCTGTCGCAGCAGATACCGATTGCGGTCGCGATAAACAGCTTTGTTGCGGAATGGCTGTTGTTTGCGTTGTTGCTGTTGGGGTTATGCCAGTATTCAATGCCGTTTTCGGTAATTATCGCCGCATCGTACATCGGGTCTGTTTCGGTCTGAACGAATTCAAGAAATGAGTTTGACATAGTAATTCTCCTAAATATTGTATCGCGGACAGCATTCACACAATCCGCATTATTTCACAAAATAAGTATAACCCATTCATCCGTCAGTGTCAATAGGATGCACAAAAAAAGAATTTTTCTTTCTCTTTCTTCATTAACTAAAGCATATTGACAAACGTAAACCGATATGCTAAGATGGGGTATATCATAAGCCGCTGCGAACCGTGCCGGGACGGATGATAAAGCAAAACAAAAACGGCTGCCGCTCAGGTTTTTCACCCGGGTGACCGCCGATTTTTATCTTATTTTCTGATTGCTTCATCGGCTAAGTAACCGACATTCCCTGATCTTATCATTTGACTGATATTGTTAAATTCATATATTGCATCAAGATCGTATTCAAATGCCATAACACCATTTCCAGATACCACAGCTTCACTTCCGTCTGCATATTCTTCAGTCACGATCACTTCCATAGCATCAGGACCGACAATGTTCTTTATGATTTCCTCAAGATCAGCACGCGGAATATCAAATTCGTAAACCGCTTCGGCTATACTCCAGCAAGTATCGTTGTATACAGTAGTTTTTACCGCCTTTTCAGTTGTAAGCCATTCAGAAAAAACATCTTTACCTACATACTTTTTTATATCTGATTTAATTGACCATTCGGTATTTCTTTTCAAAAAGTCTGAGCTGTCCGGCGTGCTGAGTTTGTAATATTCGTATACTTGTTCTTCATCACCGCCATACAGCACATCAAAATTGTAGTCATACAAATAATACATATTGGTAGAATAATATATTTTTTCCAACTCAGAACGTGTAATATCAAAATACTGAATAAATTCGTATAAATTATTTTGATATGCGGAAGTGTTGTCTGCCCAGTTTATATATTCATCATCACCGACATATTCTGCTAACTTATTCGGAATAAGACAGAAAGATGTTTTATATACAGTCTCGGGAGACAAATTTATATCAATGTAAGTATCATCTTCATTTTTCGTCTCATCAGGTAATTCCCCCAAAAACTCAGTTTCGACGGATATTTCATCTGTACTGTGATCAACCGATTCCTCATTTCCACAGGCGGAAATAAGAAAAACAAATAATAACGATAACACAACAAATTTCTTCATAGTGTTTTTTCTCCTTGATACAAACATTACCAAAAAGAACTGTTCCAAATATTTCCAGAACAGTTCTCTTTAATTATTCAAGCTTTATCTCACTTCTCCGCTTTATCCTTGGGAGCGAGAACACGGTTTACGCAGATACCGAGAATCAGCGCTGTTGCGATGGATGTGATTGTTACTGCGCCGAAGCTTACGGAAAGTCCGCCGATACCGCAGATGAGAATTGTCGATACAACAAAGAGGTTGCGGTTTTCTTCAAGGTCAACCTTCTGGATCATCTTCAGACCGGATACTGCGATGAAGCCGTACAGAGCGATGCACACGCCGCCCATTACGCACGCGGGGATGGAATTAACAAACGCTACAAACGGTGCGAGGAACGAGATTGCGATTGCGCCGATTGCTGTTGCAATGATCGTTATAACCGATGCATTTCCTGTGATAGCTACGCAGGCAACGGATTCGCCGTATGTTGTGTTGGGGCATCCGCCAAAGAATGCACCTACCATTGAACCGATACCGTCGCCGAGAAGTGTACGGGAGAGACCGGGATCTTCAAGGAGGTCTTTTTCAATAATGGAAGAGATGTTCTTATGGTCTGCAACGTGCTCAGCAAATACAACGAACGCTACGGGGATGTATGCCGCTGCGATTGTGCCGATGTACTGACCTGTAATTCCGCTGAAGCCGCCGAGTGCTGTGAGGAATGTGAACTCGGGTACTGTTACGAATGTGTGGAGTCCGATGCCGCCTTCGTAGAGGGGAGCAAACGCACCGAAATTGAGAATCATAAAAGCTTCGTTTCCGGTCGCAATGCCGATTACTGTGAACACAAGTGCGACTGCATAACCGGAGAGAATACCGATAATGAAAGGAATGAGCTTTACCATCTTCTTGCCGAAGGTGGATGCTATTACTGTTACGAAAAGTGTTACGATACCGACGATCAGGCAGAGATAAACGCTTGCTGTGCCTGTACCGCTCTTCTGGAGGTCGCCGACAGCGTTTCCTGCGAGGGAAAGACCGATGATCGATACTGTGGGACCGATAACAACAGGAGGCATGAGCTTGTTGAGCCATTCGACACCTGCAATCTTGACGAGAAGCGCGATGATAACATAAACGAGACCTGCGAGGATTGCACCGAGAATAAGACCGAGATAGCCTACCTCAACGCTTGCCGCACCTGCAAATGCCGCCGCCATAGAACCGAGGAACGCAAAGGATGAGCCGAGGAAAACGGGGCTCTTGCGCTTGGTGAAGAGAACATAAACGAGAGTACCTGCACCTGCTCCAAAGAGTGCTGCGGCAGGACTCATTCCGTTTCCTGTGATGACAGGAACAACAAGGGTTGCCGCCATGATTGCGAGGAGCTGCTGAATAGCGAACACGATGATCTGACCGAGCTTCGGTTTGTCGGCCGGCTGATAGTAAAGTTTCATAACTTCCTCCGTATTAAATTCTTTGATCCGTGAAGCAGTTCTGTCAACACAGTTCAAGTAAGTATAACATTTAACGATTGTATTTGTCAAGATTAACGCATAAAAAACAGGAATAAATTATTACCAAAGTTTTTCACGGACGATTATCCGTGTTTTATCAAATGTGCCGCAGTAAAAATCACCTCTTCGAATGCAGGCAGGAAAGTCTTTATCAAACCTTAATATCGGGCACATTCCGCGCCTTTTACACTTATAAAACGCCAAACTTTCACCGTGATTTCAATAATTTTTTCCAAATTTCCAACAAAAATCGTGAAAACAGTTTGACAAACAAAGATTTTTGTAGTATAATACTATGGTAACCTCGGCAGAGTCTGCGGTAGTGTTCTTTTTCCGTGCGCTCTCAGCCGGGTCATAACCGTTAGTTCCGACTAATCTTTCTGTAAGGTATGAAGCTATGCCGAGATTTTTCATAACAGCGTCCGATATCGAATCTGCGGATAACGGAAAACTCATCCGCATCTCGGGCGACGACGCTTCTCATATATCCCGCGTTCTCAGAATGAAGCCCGGCGAGCACATTACCGCCTGTGATATGCGCGGCTGTGAATACGAAACAGTCATCGCCGAAACAGGTGAAACAGTTCTGCTCAGGGTTTTGTCTGAAAAGGATTCCGACAACGAGCCGCCGTACAAAGCTGTTGTATATCAGGCCCTCGTCAAGGGTGACAGGTTCGACACCGTACTCCAGAAATCAACCGAGCTGGGCGCATCCGATATCGTTCCCGTGATCACCTCGCGCTGTACCGTCAAACTCACCGAATCAGAGTACGCAAAAAAGGTCGAGCGATGGCAGAAAATTGTCCGTGAAGCCTCAAAGCAGTGCGGACGCGCGATCATCCCCACTGTGCACAACCCCATGAAGTTCTCCGATGCTCTCAAAAAAGCGTCGGAAGCTGATCTCTCCCTCTTCTGCTACGAAGGCGACGGCACGTCTCCGCTGTCAGATATCGCAGACAGTGTCGACAGTCCTTCCTCGATTTCCGTAATGATCGGTCCGGAAGGCGGATATTCCGTTGATGAAGCACAGGCGGCAGAGAGCGCAGGCATGAAGATGACGGGACTGGGCAAACGGATTCTAAGAACCGAGACAGCATCGCTGTTTGTTCTTTCATTTATTTCATGCAAATACGAGCTGCGGAAGTAAAACGCAGTTCCGGAATTCAGATACATTAAGTTTTCTAAGTTTTTTCATTTTGGAAAGGAGCGGCTTCTTTAACCGGAAGCTATGCGTAAAACGATTATGGCTAAATCAAATAAAATGTCAGCAGCGAATCCCACGAACAAAATGATGGCCCTCAACAAAGGTAAGGCAGGCAGAATCGTTCTGTTCCGTGTTCTCATTATTATACTGACAGACATCATTGTATCAACACTTTT
Organism: uncultured Ruminococcus sp.; assembly: GCA_964588425.1. Lineage (GTDB taxonomy): Bacteria > Bacillota > Clostridia > Oscillospirales > CAG-272 > UMGS1696. The sequence goes on from CAZPPN010000070.1 coordinate 7,296, forward strand.
CGATTTCGTAAAGGCAGATGCAGCGCGTGAGTATGCGTTCCACATGAACGTACATACACCGCTCAAGTTTGTTACCGCGGTGCTTCTCGTTCTTGCTGCTGTCTACTTTGTGATCACACTCGTCAAGAAGATCGACACATCGGCTCACTTCATGACACCGGCAATGATTACAGCGGCTGCTCTCTATCTCTTCGTGACAACAATGTTCTACGAACAGTTCAGAACAACGCCTTTCCTCTTCTACACAATGACAGTAATCGCAAGCGTGCTCTTTGCCGTTTACTACATTTACACCATTCTTCTTTACAAGAAATAATTGACAAACTCAACAATGCATCATCGGTCTGATATCTGTTTTATATGGATGTCAGACCTCATTTTTATCTTCTCTCCCTCAAGTGACCGCTGTTTTGGGGCAAATTTCCGCTATTCTTAGCATAAAAGATGATGAAATCGTAAAAAAAACTGCAAATTTTATGAAAAATCCTTATTTTCCTATTGAAAAAATACAAAAAATAATGTAAAATATAGTGTAGTATATACAAGTTAAAAACTTATTAATGTTTATGGAAGGGGCATCATATGTCAAATCGTCTGTTTCAGGGAATTATTCATCAAATGAGGGATGCCGTTGACAGAGTCATTGGTGTTATCGACGACAACGGTGTTATCATTGCCTGCAGTGAACTGGTTAAAATCGGCGAAATGAGACAGGGCGTCCGCGACGAGCTCGCATACACATCCGATGCGATCACCTCCGGCGGATATACCTACAAACCGATCGGTTCAGGTTCAAAATGGGAGTACATTGTTTTCATAGAAGGTGAAGACAAGTACGCCGAAAAAACAGCTACAATCCTCGCAGTTTCCCTCTCGAATATCAAGAATCTTTATGACGAAAAGTATGACAAAAACTCGTTCATTAAGAATATCATTCTTGACAACATCCTCCCCAGCGACATCTATATCAAATCCAAGGAACTCCGCTTCAATGCAGAGGAAACAAGAGTCGTATTCCTCATCAAGTTCCACTCCAAGTCCGATGTTCTCTCTTTCGATATGGTTCAGAACATCTTCCCCGACAAGAACAAGGACTATGTCATCTCCACAGGTGAACAGGACATCGTTCTCG
>CAZPPN010000071.1:0-8360 GCA_964588425.1 uncultured Ruminococcus sp.
CTTGCGGATATGCTTTATCGGTCTCTTTGGTGGCTGTTTGTCAACAGCACCAAAAAGGAACTTTTTCGGACGGATTGGGTGTTTCGAGCTTGCGAGCTCGACTCAGGACGCTGTCCCGAGACCCTGCCAACTTTTGGAAAAGTTGGATCAAAACTTTTATGCGGGGTTACATTATTTCTTCATTATAGACAGCGCGCGATCCGCCGATGAATTTCGCTCTTGTTCTTGCGGCGGTGACTCTTGCTGAGCCGATCTCTTTTGTGCTGAGTCGGACGGGGACTGCGACTTCTTTCAGGTGCATACCGATCAGGGTATCCCCTATATCAATGCCGCAGGAGCATTTCAGGCTTTCGAGTGCGATGGGATCTTTGAAGTTTCTGTAAGCTGCTGCTGCGAACGATCCTCCTGCTTTCGGCTGGGGTACGACATTCACGGGGGAGAGCACGCCGCAGTCGATGGCACACTTTACGGCTTCACGCTCGACGATCAATGCGCGGTTGAGATGTTCACAGCACTGAGCCGCGATGAATATGCCGAACTCGTCTGCTGCTTTTGATGCGCCTTTGAAGATTACGTCTGCGGTTTCGGGGGAAGATGCTTTTCCGATGATCCCGCCGCAGACTTCGGACGACGAGCATCCGATCACGCAGACTGAACCTTTTTCGGCTTTTGCCAGAGTGAAAAGTTCCGCGAGGGCTTCGTAGGTTTTATTTTCAATATCGGTTAGTGTAAACATAATTTACCTCTTGCTTTTGTAATAATATTCTTCAATGAAATCGGACACGGACTTTACTGTATAATCCGCCCGTTTTTTTACTTCTTCGACAGCTCCCTCCACTGCCGCGCGGACTTCCGATCGTTCGAACATTGGCAGGTCATTGAGGTTATCGCCGAAGCACACGATTTCGTCAGCTCCGGTATATTTTCTGAGAAAATCAACAGCGTGGGCTTTTGATGCGCTCTCGTCGAACACTTCGAGATACCATGTATCTTCGTCGTAGGAATCGCGGTAGAAAGTATATCTGATTCCGCCTACCTCTGAGATTCCGTCTGCGGATGAGCGGATGAGTTCTTCACTTCCGATCACGCAGAAGTAGATGATATCACCCTGCGTATCGCTGAGTGAATCGAGTCTGACGAAAGGTTTTTTGTATTTATCGACTCTCTCGGCGAGGAATTTCCGCATCGGTTCGTTTGTCACTCTGCGGTAATAGGTATGCAGAGGATCGCCGTCGAGGGAATCGTTTTCGTCGATTGTGTAGATGAACGGCTCAGCCCCGACTTTGTCGAAAATTCCGATGATCTCTGCGGCGGTATTTATTTCGATCACGGCTGCGGAGACGTATTTTCCGTTCTTCATATCGCGGATAAGCACGCCGTTCATGAGCGCGACGGGACAACATGAGTCTGCGGTGAAATCTATCGCTCCGAGTATATGCGTTACCGATCGGATCGTTCTCGCGGTGGCGTAGGTAATCATTGCTCCGTCACGGGCGAGTCGGTTCAGCTTTTCTGCGGATTCGGGCGGAAGGGAAGCGTTTCTATCGAGCAGAGTTCCGTCGAGATCGGATATGAACAGCGTCTTTTTTGATTTTACGGTCTTTTTTTCATTCCGTCTGCGGCTGAAGAAATCCTGTAGCACGGCGCGGCATTCTTTCTCAAGCACGCCGAAGCGAACTTCCGGCTTATGGTTAAGCGGATATGAGTTGAGGTTTATGAGCGATCCCATAGCACCTGCACGGGCATCTTTGGCTCCGATGACGACACGCGGGACTCTTGCCGCCCAGCACGCACCGCTGCACATGGGACAGGGTTCAAGGGTGACGTAGAGTGTACATCCGACAAGACGCCAGCCGCCGAGCTTTTCCGATGCTTTACCGATAGCGGATGATTCGGCGTGGTACAGGGCATCTCGGAAGGTCTCGCGTCCGTTGTAGTCGCCTGCGATGATGTTGTGGTTTTTGTCAGCGATCACGCATCCCACGGGAACTTCACCGTCAAGAGCTGCGGCGTGGGCGAGATCGAGGGCGGCGCGCATGAAGTATTCGTCACGTTCCGCTTCGCTGAGGTCTGCGGCATATGAGGCTGAGTCTGCATATTTTTCGAGGATCGCGGAACAGCGGCGTTCTCTTTCGGCTGACCGTGATGAATGTTCTGTCAAGTTTCTTCACCTCCCGTGATGTCGATGCTTTCCGATTTTTGTGATTCGGGAGAGTGACTTCCGAGGATTTCGCGGCCTGTGAGAACTGCGCCTGAGATGAGAGCGAGCGTACCGATTATGACGATTACTGTATCGGTTATTTCTATGACATCGGGCATATCCCTCAGTACGGTGAGATAAAGGTACGAGCGCAGGTTGATGATGATGTGTACCGAGAGTGAGCACAGCCAGCTTCCGGTATGTTCAACGACTACGGCGAGGACGATACCTGCGAGGAGAGCGTAGACCATTCCGCTGACAGTATCGTGGACGATCGCGAACATCAGCGCCTGTGCGAGAGATGCGAAGATGGGGTTCATGAGCCTGAGATCGTTGTAGATGAGTCTGCGGAACAGATACTCCTCGGTTATGGGGTGAATGAGCACAAGTGATACGAATGCGAGAAGAGATGTGTCGGCTGTTTCGATTGAGTCAACCGACAGGGCTGAGCTTATGAGAGTCATGAGTGTGATCAGGAGAGCTGCGGCGACGGATGCGGATATTATGCAGACGATGATGCCTGATGGTTGAAGAGCGTGGATGCTGTCGGTGTCGTCCTGCGGCTTGCTGAGTGGGATCAGTTTCATGCAGATCACGGCAACAGCTACGGACGGCAGATATGCGAGAAGAGATCCGAGAGTGCTCTCCGGCATAAGATTTCCGAAAACTATGAGCAGAAACCTCTGCAGAAGCACCATGACAATAAACGGCACGATTGAATGCAGAAGCCTGTCTATATTGATTCTTTCGTTCATGGGCGTTTTCCTTTCATTCGTTACAGTCAGTTTTCGATCAGCCACATGATCTCCATGACGGCGGAATCAATGATATCAGCGAGCGGGACTTTGCCGACACCTGCGATGAAATTGTCGCATCCCGTCATGTTCATCGGGATAAGCACACGGACGGCAGACGATGACGACACGGCTGATGCGGCGTTCGGGGTGATTTCGCCGAGCATGGAATCCGCGATGATTATCCCGATCGGGCCGCAGATCACATCTGCTTTTTTCGACAGTACGACTATCGGATTCTCGCCTGTTGCGGCTTTCAGCGGAAGATTTTTCGACCGTGCCGCAGTCATCATATTCGATGATGCGACCGAGTTTGTTCCGACGGCATATATCTCAGCGGCCGGCGATTCGTTGTTTTTCATCTCATCGGCGATGCGTTCGATCACGGTTTTTCCGATCCTGCCGCCCTGACCGTCAATTATAAGTATTTTCTTCATTCTATGTACTCCGTCTGTTTGCTGTGTCTGTTTGCTGCGTAAATTGGGATTATTTCTATAATATACTATTATACTCTCCTGCGGCGGAATATTCAATAACCGTGGTGTTAATAAATACGTTCGGTTTCTCATCAAATTCTAATATTATCAAACTGTTAACAATCCCGATCATCAATTGACGCAGGCGGAAAATAAAAGTATAATTATATTAATGACTGATAATGTGAGGGCGGCAATGGACGAAAACAAAGCAAATGATAATATAAATGTAAACGATAATAAGAATAATAAAGACACAAACAGCGATGACCGCTTCAGCATAAACATCAGCGGAAAGCCGTCGGCTCTGTTCCGTGTGGTTGTGAGGCTCGTTGTCGTCGGGATCATTCTGTACGCCGCGCTGAATCACATCTCGTCTATCTGGGATGCGGTTGACGCTGTGTATCAGGTGCTCAAGCCTCTTGTAATGGGCGGAATTCTTGCGCTCGTGCTGAACACACCGATGACGGCGCTTGAAAAACTGATCTCAAAGATCGCTGTGAAAATGAAGCTCAAGCCGAACAGGAAGATCATCTCTCCTATCGCGATACTTCTGACGTTCGTTTTTGTGATTCTGATTGTATATGTAGTCGGAGACACCGTTATTCCGCAGATTATTGAGTCGTTTAAGTCGGTATTTCTGCAGATTCGCGAAAATATCCCCGAGTACATGGCGATACTTGAACATCTGGAAGCATACGGATTCAACACGGAACCTGTGGCTGAGTGGCTGCAGAACATTGATATAAACGGGCTGATCACGAAGCTCACGGAAAACGCGCAGAGCATTATTGATACGGTAATCTCCAGCGCATCCTCGATCATCAGCGGAACATTCAACGCGGTGACTTCTGTTGTGTTCACGATATACCTGCTGTCGAACAAGAAGAAGCTGGCGTGTCAGGTGCAGAAGATCATGTACGCGTATCTGAAGAAGCCTTTTGTGGACAAGACGATCGAGATCGGTACGCTTGTGACAAAGACGTTCACGAATTTCATCTCGGGGCAGTGCCTTGAGGTAGTGATACTCGGTACGCTGATGTTCATTGCGATGACGGTATTCCGTTTCCCGTATGCGCTTACGATATCTTCGATTCTGACGCTTACGGCTCTGATACCCTACATCGGTGCTTTTGTGGGCGGCGCGTTCGGATGTCTGCTTATACTGATCGACGATCCGATCAAGGCGCTGTTGTTCCTTGTGATGTTTACTGTAATCCAGCAGCTTGAGAATCACCTGATTTACCCGAAAGTTGTCGGAGGATCGGTCGGACTGCCTGCAATCTGGACATTTGCGGCTGTTATCGTCGGCGGCGGTGTATGGGGAGTTATCGGAATGATTCTGTTCATACCGCTGTTCTCGGTGATCTACACTCTGCTGAGGGAGAATGTTTACTCCCGTCTCGGCAGCCGCGGTATTGTGGTTTCGTACGGGGATGAATGCCCCTGCGATGACGGGAAAGCCGAAAATATCAGGTTGTCGGAGAGATTTGAATCTGCCGTCGGTGCGGTGAAGAAGCTGTACGGTACGGTGAGAGATAAGCTGGGAAAAGATCGCGGCAATGAGAAGTAATATGAAGTAAATAATACAGCCCCTTGCGGAGTCGGAATGATACCGTTTCTGCAGGGGGCTTGTTGTTTCGGGTTTTATGAATGGGGATGGTTCAGTCTTCCAGCGATTCGGTGACGTCTCCTTCAAAATTGTAGCCGGTTCTTGTACCTGATCCGCCGTCGTAGAACGAATTCTTCATATGTAGCGCTGTGATCTTGTTCACGGGATCGACCCAGAAGTGTGTGCCGAACGCGCCGCTCCATCCGAACGAACCTTTTGTGAGATTTTTGTAGCTGTCCTGTACAATCACGCGCATACCGAGACCCCACACCTGCTCGCCGTTCATGACTTCGGGAGGAAGCTGAGGAGTTGCCATCTCATGGAGAGTTTCGGGTTTGATGATGCCTTTACCCCAGAGGAGCATTTCCGCGAATTTGGAGTAATCCTCGGCTGTTGATGCAAGTCCGCCTCCGCCGCAATGGCAGGTCACTGGAACTCCGCAGAATACTTCGTTTGCAGGAACATCAGCGATCACGGCTTTGTCGTCCACTCTGTTGTGCATCGGGATAAATCTGGTCCACTGTTCCGCGTTCGGCTCAAATGTTGTGTCGTTCATACCGAGAGGGGAGAATATTTCTTTTTCGAGGAAATCTCCGAGTGACATACCGGACACGATCTCGATGATTCTGCCGAGGGTATCGAACGCCATGACCGGGCTGTAAGACTGCTTTGTCCCGGGTTCAAAGGCGAGGAGAGTATCTGTATAGCAGCCGACCATTTTTTCGAGACTGTGACGGGGTTCCGGTGGGATTCTGTCCCATTCTTTCACACCAATCATATCCGATCCGAGACCGCCGGAGTGGGTGAGAAGGTGACGGATAGTGATCTGACCCTTTGCTTTTCCGGCGAACACGGGGTTTTCGTTCCCGTCGAGCTTACCGATGTTCATTTCAGCAAATCCCGGGATGTACTTTGCCGCTGTGTCATCGAGATCGAGCAGTCCGCGGTCTCTGGCGATCATTACAGCAGCAGCGACGACCGGTTTTGTCATGGATGCGAGGCGGTAGATTGTGTTTTCTTTTACCTCGCCGATTTTTTCGTCATAGAAGATACCTTCGTACACACGCTCGCCGTTCTGATTCACGATAAGCGTGGCGCCGCCGATTTTTGCGTTTGCGATATCGTCAGCCATATGAGTCTCGATCTTCTGACGCAGCAGTTCCTTGTTCAGCTTTTTCATTGTGGTACACTTCCTTTGTGTGGATTTTCGGTATTGCTTATGATGATATGATATCACAAAGGACGTCTTAAATCAATCGGGTAGCGGGAAAATTGTTTGGTATTTATCACCGTATTCCGTGTTCGCCGGCGTAAGTTATGATATAATTACGGAAATTTTCGTGTTTGATATTATTTTTGATATCGGTCAGATCGGTATAATATCCGTTTCTGATGCAGGAGAGAATAATCTCGGTTACAAAGCACTCAAAAATCTTCTCGTTTTCAAATGCGGTGGTTACGGTGGTATTCATTTTAGTGTTGATTCCATCGATTGCGGCGATGTATATTATGTTGTCCTCGCCGAGGATTTCTCCCATGCGTTTGAGGTTCATTAGTGCTTCACGTGCGTCTGCAACTGTGATTTTTCCTTTATATTCCATGAATTTTTCTCCTCCCGACAGGATATTATCGACCGTTGTGTGAAGAATTGCGGCAAGGTCAAGCAGAAGTCCGACATCGGGTACAGTCTCACCTCGCTCCTATTTGGAAACCGCCTGATAAGAGATTCCGAGCCGCTCGCCGAGTTCATTCTGAGTGAGTCCGGTGTTTTTTCTGAGAGTTGCTATATGTGTGCCGATTTTTTTGGAGTCGATTGTCATAGTGTATTCTCTTTTCTTTTGGATTTGGGAGCGCTTCCATGTGTGTATTATACACTTGATTAGGATTTTTTTCAATAACTGCGTTGTTTAGCTTTGGCGGGATATTCTCGCGCATGGGTTTAGAGAAAAAATATGGCTGCCGCATAAGAAGATCTTAAAAGCAACAGCCATATGTTGTTCAGAAAACATTAGTATCATCTTTTTCTCCTTTATCGAGGAGAATAAAGATGCAAAAAGAGGAACTCTATTGGAAGTCTTGGGCGTTCCGAGATATGAGGATCTCGGCTCAGGGCGTTGCCCTAAGAACCCACGAGGGCTTTGCCCTTCGAACCCACAAACTTTTGAAAAAGTTTGATCAAAACTTTTCTGTTTCAGTCAGCAAAGTAATAACGCGAGCGTTTCATTCAAAGATCACCTTGAATGTTGCGATCTCGAACGGACGGAATACGTATTCGGAAACTGTGCTGAGTCCGGTTTCTTCTTCGAGGGTATTGCAGCGGACGAGCTTGATTCCCTTGGGCATCTTGATCGCAGCGGACTTGCCTGTGCTTTCCCAGAATCTTGCCACGATGCCGTCACCGTTTTCAGCAACCTTGAGTGCGCTGAGTCGGACGGAATCGGGAATTTCCGTGAATGCCGGGAAGAGGCATCCTTCGCCTGCTTTGACCGGTGTGTTATACTTACAGGAGTGAGGATCTGCTGTGTTGACTGCCTGTGTATGACCGTGCATATTGAATGAAGCGGCTTTCTTGGAGCAGCATCCGTCAGCAAATGTGCCTGTCCATGCTGTGAGAGCGTAGTCGGATGAATGGTGGCCGAGATCGTTTGTGCCGCCGTACTTGGGGTCACCCGATGTGAATGCGCGGAAAACGCTGATCTGGAGCTTTTTGTCCTTGATTCTTGTTCCGGCAAATCCGCCCTTGAGGACTGCGATGTTATATTCACCGTCGGTAACGCCTGCAAATCCGAGAGACGGCCATTCGTCTGTGAGACCGAGGCAGTTGATAACTTCGGGATCATCTCTTTCGATTGTGCCGAAAGGAACTTCGCAGATGACCTTGCCTGTGTGTTCGAATGCAGCCGGGAAGGACGCGAAGATACGGGTATCTCTGCCGTCCCAGTCGATATCGTTATGCCAGCGCACGAGAGCTTCGCCGTCGTTGAGGGTTACGGTCTGAGTCCATGTGAGATTCTTGATCTTGCGGCTTTCGTCTGAGATTTTACCGCTGAGGACGAATCTCTTGAAGCCGCTGCCGCATTCGCACTTGATGCTGTCGGCAATGACGTCATTATGTACGGTTTCAAGCTGACCTCTGCCCCAGGGAGAACCGATATCGTCGCCGATTGCGAGTCCGATGTTTCCGGAGAGAGCCTGACGGTTGTTCTTTTTGTCATAGATGGATGTGATTGTTCCGTTGGCGGCTGTGACTGCGAAGAACTCGTTCTCGATAGTCATCG
>CAZPPN010000072.1:0-8292 GCA_964588425.1 uncultured Ruminococcus sp.
GGGAAACTTTTCTCAAAAGTTTCCCTCAAAAATTTCGTAAGCGATTGCCCTGAAAAAATCCCCAAAACCTATTGACAAAACCACAGTAATGTGGTAATATATTACTGCTTTATAACGCTAAAGCGATAAAATAACAAATACAAACGCCGGATTCAATAGTAAAACCCGGTTCACGGAGGAAATCATGAAGAAACTCATCTCTGTTGTTCTTGCAGTGCTTATGCTCGCATCCTGCATGACAATGTTCGCATCCTGCGGTGCTGAAGAAGACGCGCTCGTTTGCGGCGTAACAATTTTTGAAAATATGAACGAAAAAGACGAAAACGGCAACTGGATCGGCTTTGAATCCGAATTTGCTATTGAAGTCGGCAAAATCATCGGCATGGAAGTAAAGTTCCAGGAAATCGACTGGGGACAGAAGTATATGGAACTTGAAGCCGGTACAATCGACTGCATCTGGAACGGTTTCACAGCTAACTCCACAGATAAGATTGACGGTACAGAAACAAAGCGTTCCGATCTCGTAGATTTCTCCTACGGCTATATGCTCAACCAGCAGTGCGTTGTAATCAAGGCTGACAATGCCGAAGTTATCAAGACAGAAGCTGACCTCGCAGGCAAGAAAGCAGGCGTTGAAAGCGGAAGCGCAGGCGAAAGCTATGCAGCAAGCGTAATCGGCGAAAACGGAACAATCGAAAAGTATCCCGCACAGAACAAGGCGTTCCTCGAAGTAAAATCCGGTGCTGTTGATTTTGCTGTAATGGATATCGTACTTGCAAAGAATATCTGCGGTCAGGGCGACTATGCTGATCTCATGATCGTTGAAGATATCGTACTTGCATCGGAAGTTTACGCAGTAGGCTTTGCAAAGGGCAGCGAGCTCACAGCAAAGGTAAACGATGCTATCAAGACACTCTTTGACAACGGTAAGATTGCTGAACTTGCTGCAAAATACGGTTTCGAAAACGTAGTTCAGCTTGTTGAAAACATCGAGTATTAATTAAATTCAAAGGAAATAACAATGGCAATAACTTGGTCATCATTTTGGCAGGTAACTCTGAGGTTGCTTGAAGGATTTGAAACGACATGCCTTATATTTGCGCTAACGCTTTTGTTAGCGCTTCCTTTGGGTTTGGGGATTTCTTTCGGATCCATGTCAAAATTTAAGCCTGTCGCATATATCACAAAGATCTTTGTGTGGATAATCCGCGGCGTACCTCTTATGCTTCAGATCTTCGTGGTGTTTTATGTTCCAAGACTCTTGTGGCAGATGTCATTCTTTACGCGGTTCAATGCTGTTATAGTGGCGTTTGTCATCAACTATGCCTGCTATTTTTCCGAGATATACCGGGGCGGTATCGAGGGAATTCCACGCGGACAGTATGAAGCCGGCGAAGTTCTCGGAATGAAGAAATCGCAAATTTTTTTCAAGGTAGTTCTTATGCAGGTGGTAAAACGTATTATACCGCCTATGTCAAATGAAATCATCACTCTCGTTAAAGATACGGCGCTTGCACGAGTTATTATGGTAACTGAAGTACTCAAAGTTGCCGAAGAATACGCTGCTACAAGCGCTCTTATCTGGCCCACATTCTATACAGCGGTGTTCTATCTTGCGTTTGTAGGTTTCCTTACGTTGCTGTTCGGCAAGATTGAAAAGAGGCTTGACTATTACAAGGGCTGAGGAAATATGTAATTAACTGAGGATGAATATGGCTGAAAAGATACTTGAAGTAAAAAACATACATAAGAGCTTCGGAAAGAATGAAGTTTTGAAAGGGATAGATTTTACCCTTGACAAAGGCGAGGTTCTGGTAATAATCGGATCATCGGGATCGGGCAAGACAACGCTTCTCAGATGTCTGAATTTTCTTGAAGAGGCAGATACGGGTTCGATATCGGTTGGCGGGCAGACCATTTGGAGTGCAGGACAGAAGCAAAGTGACAGCGAGATCCGCCGCAACCGATTGCATTTCGGGCTTGTGTTCCAGTCGTTCAATCTGTTTCCGCAGTACAATGTACTCAAGAACGTGACGCTGGCGCCGGAGCTTCTTGAAACTGAGGTTCTCAAGCGGAGGTGCAAGGAAGACAAGGCTCTCTCGTTCAAGAAAGAGCAGAAGAGTCTGGTGGAGAGCATCAGAAGACGCGCGCTTGAACTGATCGGAATGGTAGGACTCAGCGACAAGGTTGACAGCTACCCGTGCCAGCTCTCGGGCGGTCAGTGTCAGCGAGTTGCGATTGCGCGTGCGCTTGCGATGTCGCCCGACATACTGTGTTTCGACGAGCCGACATCTGCGCTTGACCCTGAGCTGACGGGAGAGGTACTGCGTGCGATAAGGGAGCTCAAAAACTCTGACCGCACGATGATTGTGGTAACTCACGAGATGGAATTCGCCCGCGGAGTAGGTGACAAGATCATCTACATGGCGGACGGAGTGATCGAAGAAATGGGCACGCCCGATGAAGTATTCGGCAATCCGAAGTCGGACAAGACCCGCGCGTTCCTGTCGAAGTCGAAGATCAAAGGATGAAAACAAAAGTCATATGAGACTGATTGATCGGTTTTGTATGGCTTTTTTTCGTATGTCGCTTAGGGTTTCACCCTAAGAACCCACCACCTTTGAAAAGGTGGACGAAACTTTTTTACAGGGTGGGATTATTGGTTGGTGCTTTACCAATTTTGTTTATCTCATAGTTTATTGCAATATAGTTTGTCCAAGGGTTCAGAAAATCGTTAATCCGGCTCACAGGGGCCACTTGCTGAACAAGTACAGCTGACCCTGTTCGCCCTCGCCGTGGAGCATTTACGTGATATAGTTTTAATTAAAGTTGGGGTTTGAAACGGCTTTTTATATTTTATGCCAAAAATTAATTATTAACAGTAGAAAAAAACACAGGTTTGTGTTATAATAATATATCTACAATAGGGTGACTATGCGTATGCCCGGATTGTGTTAATGCGGACGGAGGTGGATTTGATGAATGGCAGACAGAGTGGTGTGACTGCGCGTCTTTTTTCCGTTATGCGGCGGCGTGACGATCTTCCCGAGATGAACATTCCGCTGGTTATTCTGTGCGTATTTCTTATAACCGTTTTCTCGTCAGCTTCTGCCAGACTTGCGGCATCGGATCATGCATCTCCGATCTTCTCTTTTGCGGGAGTGATATCCGCGATGGCGATCTGTCCGATGGTTGTATGTCTGTATTCCCTGATCATTCTGCTGTGGCGGCGAGTTGCGTCACTTCTTGTCACTCCCGTGATGTTTACCGCGATGTGGGTGGTATCCGACAGCATTTTCTGGGCGCTGGTTCTGACTATGTCGGCGCTGTTTACGTCGTATATGTTTGCGGTTTCCATGATCAGCCGAGAATCGCGTTTCAGACGTACGACGACCCTTGCGCTTGCATATGCTGTGAGCATTGCGCTGACTGTTATCGCGGCGATCGGTCTGACATTCGGTACATTTGATGCGTTCAGCGAGGCTTATATGGAGAAGCTGCCGCCGATTCTGCGCTCCGTATTCACGGGAATGGGATACAACGCTGTTCATGATATGTACTACGAAGAGCTTGCAAGAGCGATCATAGTGAAAACTCCTGCGTTCATCGGTGTATCATCCGTTATAATGGCGTTCATCACGGACTATATGACATCTCTCGCGTACCGCATTCTTGACTGTGAGAACATCTTCATTGATGTCACGGGAAAGATCACGATGCCACCGAGTTTTGCTGTGATTTATGCCGCGGTATTCTTTTTGACGGTATTCACATCGTACGAATACAATCCTCTTATTTACGAAATGCTCAGCGGAGTTTCGCTTGTCATGATGCTTCCCTGCGCGCTGATCGGTGTGTCGGGATTCATCTGTGACATGGAGGAGAGGCTGTACTATGTCACACGCGAGCGTTTTCTTACGCTGATCATCATAGCCGCAGCAGCCGCAATTTTCGGTATATCGAACTGCATCACTATTGCATCGCTCATGGGGGCGTATTTTGTGATCCGTGAACGGTTTGCACCGAAGACTGACGCGGGATGATGACGGAACGACTGACCAAGTATTTTTGAAAGGTTTATATAGATATGGCAAAAACAGGCAAAAGCAAAAATGACCTGCGCGGACTCAGGAAAGAAACCGGGTTGGTGTTTGTGATCGGAGCAGCCGTGTGCATCGCTCTGTTTGCGGCATTGACGGCTCTGACCTCACTGGGACCTGCCACACTCGTAATTATATCCCTGCTGCTGTACGCTCTGATATGCGGCGCGGCGTACTATTTCCTTGAAAGACACAAGAAAACGGGCGCCAGCAATGAAACACTCGCTCCTGTCATGGGACGTATCATGTTCGATGCTGTTGTCAAGATGTCGACGCCGGTGTTCATCTGCGACTCGGGCGAGAGGATCATCTGGTACAACGCCGCGACAGAAGAGCTGATCTCAGACAAAAACAAGCTCTACGGTGAGACGGTTGAAGAACTGTTCGGTGTTACTCTTGCCGACATTCGCCGTGACCGTCACGAAAAAGGTGCTCGGATCATGTGTGATGGGCGGTCGTTCCTTGCAAAATTCAATCACATCAAGACAGACGACAACGACTTTGCGCTCATCATGACGACAGAAACCACCGAGACAGACGAGCTCAACGCAAAGATCTCCGGTGACGAGCTTGCTGTGTGCTACATCATCATCGACAACCTCGGCGAGATGCTCCAGTATGACAGCGAAGAATACAGACCCGCGGCGGCTAAGATTGACGATATCCTGCGCGACTGGGCTGACGAGTACGGCGGTATCCTGAAGGAATACGAGCGTGACAAATACATCTTTATCACTCAGACAAGGGTGCTTGACGAGCTTGTGCTGAGAAAGTTCGATATTCTCGACCGTGTGCGCGCAGTAAGAGCAGGAGACACAAACCTTCCCTTGACGATTTCACTCGGTGTGTCCAATATCCACGGAACATACGAGGACAAGGAACGTGCGGCTCATGCTGCTCTCGATATGGCGCTCCAGCGAGGCGGTGACCAGGCTGTGCTCAAGGGTGACGGCACGATCGACTTCTTCGGCGGCATCACCAAGAGCGTGCAGAAGAGAACCAATGTCAGAGCGAGAGTTATCTCAAATGAGCTGATGTCGGCGATCAAATCTGCGTCAAACGTGCTCATCATGGGACACAAGTATGCGGACTTCGACTCGTTCGGTTCATGCGTGGGACTTGCGAGAATTGCAATGTACTGCGGCGCGCGGGTCAATGTCGTGATAAACATGGCTGACCGCAATCTTGCAGGATGCCGTTCAATGCTTGAGTCGGAAGAGGATTTCCTCGGAGTTTTCGTGAACGCGCAGACGGGTCTTGATCTACTTGAAACAGGTACGCTTGTTATCGTGGCTGACGTGAACAATCTTGCTATCGCGGAAGAGCCGGAGCTTGCATACCGCACGGATAATCTCGCCATCATCGACCACCACAGAAAAATGTCCGAGTTCAAGAGAGAGCCGGATGTTGAATATATCGAGCCGTCGGCATCCGCTGCGTGCGAAATCGTTGCCGAGATGCTCGAACAGGTTCTCCCGAAAGATGATCTCTCGCCGGCTGAGGCGAACCTGATGCTTGCCGGAATCACACTTGACACAAAGCAGTTCACCAAAAATACAGGTACACGCACATTCTCGGCTGCAATGTACCTCAGAGACCGCGGCGCCGATCCGACGGAAGTGCAGAGACTCTTCAAAGAGAGTTTCGACGACTATATGCGTGAGGCAAAATTCCGACGCAATGTCGAGATCTACCGCGGAGTATGTGCTATCACGATCGTTGATGACAGTGACGGAGCAGACCGCGTGATCGCCTCGAAAGCCGCCGACAATCTTCTTATGGTTGACGGAATCATGGCATCGTTCGCGGCAATCCGCATGGGAGACACCGTACACCTTTCCGCGAGATCGCAGGGGGACGTCAACGTCCAGCTTATCCTTGAGGAAATGGGCGGCGGCGGTCACTACGATGCGGCAGGCGCTCAGTGTACGGGCGAGTCGATGGATGACATAATCGCAAAGCTCAAAGATGCGATTGACAAGCATCTTTAAGCAAAAAGCCAAACAAATCAATATTATTTATACAAACCCCAACGGAGGAAAAATGAAATGAAAGTTGTACTGTTACAGGATGTAAAAGGACAGGGTAAAAAAGATGAGATCGTAAACGTGTCTGACGGATACGCGAGAAACTTCCTCTTCCCGAAGAAGCTCGCAGTTGAAGCTGACGCGAACATTCTCAATGAAATAAGAAATAAGGAAGCCGCAAAACAGCGCAAGATCGACCTTGAAAAAGCAGCAGCGCGCGAAACAGCCGAAAAGCTCCAGGGCATCGTTGTAAAGATCAAGGTCAAGGAAGGTACAGCCGGCGACGGTAAGTTCTACGGTTCCGTTACAACAAAGGATATCGCAGAAGCTCTCCTTGAACAGCACAAGATCGAGGTTGACAAGAGAAAGATCGTTCTCGCAGATCCCATCAAGGCATACGGCACATTCACAGTTGACGTAAAGCTCTATCCCGAGATTTCCGGCAAGCTCAATGTGCTCGTCTGCGCAGGCTGATTGTAGAAATATTCTGATAAACAGGAGGAGAGACCGTTGAACTCAGACCTTGGAAGCCTTGAAAGACGAATGCCGTTTTCGCTTGAAGCGGAGCAGTCTCTTCTCGGCTCAATTCTCATAGATCCGTCCTGCATGGATGAGATCGGTACGATAATCACCGCCGATGACTTCTATCTCCCCGAGCATACCGAGATCTACCGTGCGATGCAGCAGATGTACGTCAAGTCAAAGAACATCGACGTCGTCACGCTCATCGAGGAGCTCGTGCAGTCGGGCACATACGACGAATCGGGCGGACGCGAATACCTGAAACTCGTTGCCGACGCAGTTCCGACAGCATCAAACGCCAAGGACTACGCCAATATCGTGTACGGCAAGGCGCTTCTCCGTGAGCTTATCGCCGCAGGTGAAGATATTTCCGAAGCCGCATACGCCGGGGATGATGAGGTTGACGCGCTTCTTGAATACGCCGAATCAAAGGTGTTCCGCATCGCTAAGAAGCGGGAAAACAAAAATTTCGTACATATCCGCGATGCGCTTCTCCAGGTGTATGAGAGACTCAATACTCTCTCGCAGGACCCCGAAGCGCTCAGAGGATGCCCGACAGGTTTCGATGCGCTTGATAATGTAATAGTCGGCATGAACAAAGCTGACCTTGTGCTGATCGGCGCGCGTCCCGGTATGGGTAAAACCTCGTTCGCAATGAATATCGCAACGGAAGCCGCACTCAAAACAGGCAAAACCGTGTGCGTATTCAACCTCGAAATGTCGGCGGAACAGCTTGCAAACCGTATGCTCTCGAGTGAGGCTCAGATCGACAGCTACAAAATGCGATCCGGTAAGCTCGAAGCCGAGGACTGGAACGCCATCGCGCACGCATCTTCAAGACTGTCCGAGACGAATATTCTGATCGACGATACCCCCGGCATCACGGTCATGGGCATGAAATCAAAGCTCAGACGAGTCAAGAACCTCGGACTTGTGGTGATCGACTATCTCCAGCTCATGCAGGGTGACAAGCATACGGACAACCGTGTAAATGAGGTTGCCGATATCTCCCGAGGACTCAAGCTGCTTGCAAAGGAACTCGAGATCCCCGTAATCTGCTGCGCCCAGCTCTCCCGAGGTCCAGAAAACCGTCCCGACAAACGTCCGATGCTTTCCGACCTCAGAGACTCCGGTGCGATCGAGCAGGACGCGGACATCGTTCTCTTCCTCTACCGAGATGAGTATTATAAGGAAGAATCGGTCGATCAGTCCGTTGCGGAAGTAATCGTCGCGAAAAACCGCCACGGTTCACTTGAAAAAGTAAAGCTCGGCTGGATCGGACGGTTCACAAAATTCACAAATCTTGCGCCTGAAATGCAGGGCATGGAGTAATCTTGAAATTGGCTATAAATCTCAGGGAAAACTTTTTTGAAAAAAAGATTTTCCCCGAACCCCTTTCAAAAAACTATATACTGGGCAAAACAAAAAAAGTTTGTGTTTTTTAATATACACTTTTACTTATGCATATACCCGTATAAAAGTTTTTGAGGAGGGGGACGGGGAGGTACTTTTTTCAAAAAGTATCTTCCCGCTTTTCAGTCGAGTCACACCTCTATCGTTCTGACTCTCTTCTTGATACGGCTGATATCGCGCATCATTCTGATGCTGTCGCGCACAAGATTAACCTTTGATTCACGGTGATT
>CAZPPN010000073.1:0-8238 GCA_964588425.1 uncultured Ruminococcus sp.
CTCGGTGCTGCTGTATGCGAATGCCTCGCTGAAAAGAAGCCCGTTCCGGTTCTCCGTATCGGTATCAACGATGAGTTCGGTCGCTCCGGTCCCGCAAAGGAACTTCTCGCACTCTACAAGCTCGACGCTAAGGCTATTGCTGAAAAGGCTAAGGCTGCTGTTGCGCTCAAGTAATTATATCATCAAAAACAAAGCTGCTGTCCAAAAAATGGCAGCTTTTTGTTTTTGTCGAAAAAGTGGAATAGTCCAAATTTGAGGCTCATAATCGTTATATATTACATTGACTTTGCCCCTGTTTTCGAGTATACTTTAAGTGTAGTGCAGGGGGCTGCTGATTGGTGGCTTAGAGTCAGTAAGTTTTTCCGGCATAAATCTCCATAGCGACAGAGCAAAAAAAACATTTCGTTAGTAAGGTGTATTCAGCAGACGGCTTTTGCTCTGTTGTTGTATTAAATGTATATAAATTGCCGCAAAGCTGTACTGTAAATGTAACCTGTGTGTGAACCGAATATTTTTGCAACAAATTAAAAAGCCACTCGATCGTTTGGATTCCGAGCGGCTTTTGCTGTTTTGTGATTTGTTTTATTTACTGTTTTTTTCGGGGAGACCGCGTTCTTCGATTATCTTGTCGATGATGGCTGCGGCACGTTCTATAACAGCGGCGCAGGGTCTCTCTTTGTAGTATTCGGGAGTTCTGTCTTCGGGCGTGGGATCGGTGTTCTGCTGGAGTCCTTTCAGCATCTCGCGGCAGATGACCGAGCCGTTAGCATCTCTGAATTCAGCGGCGATTCTCTGGATCAGGGCATAGTGCTCGGCTTTTGCGTTCTTGTCGCTGAGATCGGAGTATCCCCACAGAGCACCGGCAACAGCAGCCGCACCGGACATTGCTCCGCACACTTCACGAAGTCTTCCGAGTCCGCCTCCGAACGACGAGATCATTCTGAGCGATTCCTCTCTGTCGTATCCGGTCAGATCCTCGAAAGCGCAGAATACAGCCTGAGCGCAGTTGAATCCGTCGAGGAAATACTTTTTCGCGAGCGCGGCGTGATTTACACGTTTTGCGTCACGGCTTCCGTCCTCGTATCTCTTCACGCTGAGGTTTTCGTAATACGGCAGACCGAAGTATTCGCCGTAAGCCTCGCGGACTTCATCCTCGTCGAGGTATTTTTCAAAAACATCGTCACCGTCGAAGATGTGCAGAATATTGCCGTCGAGGGTGATTCTGCCCGTGTCGTTCTTGATAGAGAACATTTCAGTAGGTCTGAACGGTGATTCGTCAGCGTGTTCACACCAAAACGAGGGCATTATGTAGTCGATGTTAAGCTGTTTTTCGTTGGTAAATGAGTAGAAACGTCTCCACTCGCCTTTGTGGAAGTCCGATACGATCCATCCGAAGAACTCGGGATCATACTCAACACGGTAGATCTCGCCGAACTGCTCGGATGTATGACCGTCCTCGAGCTTCAGCGGGAGTCGGAATGCGGACTGACCGATACCTGCGTCGCAGAGCCATACAGCACCGTCAGCGGAGACTGTACAAACACGGTGACGGCGCACGGGGATTTCTGTTTCACCGCGGAGATAGCGTGCCATGTATTCGTCAACGGTGAATCCGAGCGAGCGATAAACTTCTGCAAGGAATCCGTTGATCTCAAAGCAGTAGCCGCCGCGGTGATTTGTGACGATTTTCTCGTACAGATCGGTGTAGTCGAGGGAGAGAGGCTTTCTGCGGATGATGTCGAGGTTTTCGTAGGGGATGTTTTTCTGGAATCCGTACTGAACTGCGGCAATAAGAGATGCGTCAAGCACGATACCGTCTGAGTATTCCAGTCCGATTCTCTCAAAAATTTTTACAAGCTGTTCTTTTGTGTACATTTTAGTCTCCGATTATTGAATTAAGAATAAAGTATAGCGCCGATTCTAATGGTGGTTCCCGTGGATTCTTCGGTTTTCTGATCCGAGATACGGAGCTTTACGGTGTGTCGTCCGTACTCAAGTCCCGAGAGCACCGGACCTCCGCCGACACGTCTGAACGATTTGCAGTAGTGATCCCACGTACCGCATACTCTTTCCTCACCGCCGTCAACGGAATAGATGATGTTTCCCGAGTCTTCCGCCATCATGAAATAGAATCCGATAGTGTCTCCCATAAACTCGAACGACATGGAGTCGCCGGGATTTTTGCCCTCCATGTAGCCGTCGAAGCGTCCGCAGAGTGATTCATCGACAAATGTGAACCCGTCAGCTTTGAATCCGTCCATTTCACGGCACGCAGTCATACCCGCATTGTCGGATGTTTTCGCGGACAGCGGCGAGGGAATTGTGTGCTCCCTGCGCTCTCCCGATGCTTTTTCGGCATATCCGACGAGGCGGGAGATGATGCAGTCAGCGTAGACTTTGTGACCGCAGTTGTTAGGGTGGACATTGTCGGATGTGTATTTCAGATAGTCACCGCCGTTTTTCAGTATTTCGGAATACATGACGCTGCCGACGTCGATCGAGGGGATGCTGTAATGGTGCGATACCGCAACGGATGCAGAACGCGATTCGTATTCGATACCTTTTTCGATGCGATCGGTGATATCCTTTTCTGTTGTGATGATGCAGATTATGTCGCACATTGGGTTATGCTTCAGAATTTTGCGGTAAATCGTCTCCATCGGCGGAAGTGTGGCGTAATAGCTCATACCCGAGTCATTGACGCAGTATTCCACTAACACAAGATCGGGATCATGCACGAGAAGATCTCTATCACAGCGGTAGATCCCGAAAACTGAACCTGTTCCGCCGATCGCTGCGTTGATTTCCGTGATTTCAGCGTCGGGATAAGATTCTCTGAACCACTTTGTAACGAGATTTCTGTATGAGTTTCCGTCGTTGTGAGCTTCGGTGATCGAGCCGCCGAAATAGCCGATGGTCAGCTTTTTGTCGTTTTTCAGCTTGAGAAAAGTGTTGTCAAGCATATTTTTCTCCTTTTCGCCTCATTCAAGTACAACAAACACGCCGTCAGCATTGTTCATCTGCACGGTGTAAACGCCGTTAACAGTTTTAAGAACTGTCGGGATTCCTTTTACATAAGCGGTAACAACAGCATCAGGCTTTGTTGTGCGGAACTTTACCCATGTGGAAACATCACGTTTGAAATCGGGATCAGTGATGTTTACAAGCATGAGTGCAGATCCGCCGGTTTTTTCGAAATAGCCGACAGCGACTGAAGAATCTTCAGCAGTTTCAAGTCCTATGAAATTATTCTGACCGAGATCGGTGTCCATTGAATTAATATAATCATTGAATGCTTTGCCGTCAGTTATACCGATAATACAATCTGCTTTCTGAACAAATTGCATGTAAACAGGAGAGAGGGCGTTGATATCAGAGTTGACTTCCTTGACTTTATCGTACTGTTCGGTTTTGTTCCCATTTGAATCTATCGGGAAGTTATGCCACCATCCTGCAGTCCAGCAGGCGTAGTTGATAGACTTCGCACCATATGCGAGAGCAAGATATACCTGCAGTTTCAGTTTGTCCGAAGAGAGAAATATTTCAGGCTGGTTTGAGTTTACTTGAATTACTGCCCAGTGATCACGTCCGCTTTTACGGCAGGCATCTGCGACAGCATCGAGATTTTCGAAGAATTTTGGCAGCTGTGCGTCTCCCTGACCGTATATGTAATGATCGTAGCATATATAATCTGTGTTTATTCTCTTTACATATTCTTTGATATGTTCCGCAAAGGTTTCTGAACCGAGCTGATCTGAATTTGCATAACTCGGGAAAAGATTTATGTAAGTGGTATGCTTATCAAAGATTTCATCAAGTATTGCACGTTCACCCTCATAGAAATCGAAGTCCATGGTATATGGCTCGTCCACAAGCTCAAAGCCCCAGATTGCAGGATGGTCGGTTACTTTATTTGCAGCTTCACGGTAAGATTCAAGTGTGAATGTGGGCTGAGGGTGTTTTTCGGAATTCATGGGACGGTCACCGCCTCTCCAGAACGGAAGTACGGAACCGGATGACACAAATGCGCCTATACCGTATTTTTCAAAAAGATCAAGCAGTACGGGAGATGCTGATGCCGCAGCTACGAAGTCGATTCCTGCATCAGCGAGCTGTTTTACGTGTTCGTCATCCCAGCAGTAGTTAGCGAAACAGTATGTGCCCAGAAGAATCTTGTCCTTGTTAAGTCTCTTTGTGTTGTTCATGATAAACCTCCTCATTGTTTTATATTGAGAACGAATATGTATTGCTGTAATCTCTGTCAACTGAGATCGTCAGCGATGGCTTGCTTTGATTGTACACAGACGACCAGCGTGTGGAGTCACCCGCGACGGATTCGAGAACCGCCATCGCGTGCTGTATTCCGCTGAGTTTTCCGCTGTGCTTTTCTATTTCGGACTGCATTTTTTCGTATCGGTCATGCCCGCCGCCGATGTTTTCATCCGATGTCAGCAGAAAGTTTGTGGCATAATGCGATCCGCTGATCTTCATTTCATTGTCAATATATTCGATCACGGCGCTGTTTCCGTGTCTGTCTGAAAGGTGGAAGTGATAATCCACATTGGCTGACGAATTCATATCGTATGAGGCGAGCATTCCGACAGCTTCATCAACGGTCGCGCATTTGTCGAGTATCATACGAATCGCCGTAGTGGACGTCAGAGGTATATTTCCGCGTTTCTGTGATGTCGGCTGCTTTCTGATAAGAAGAATACCGATGGCGAGTCCTTTTTCGTTAACTCCGTCAAGCGGTACATAAGGCGCGGCGAGGAAAAAATGAAGATTTCTTTCGTCGATCACAGGGGTTTCTTTTACGAGTCCGAGATACGAAAGATTTACGACCGAAATCGAGGAATAACCGTTCTGAGGCCGTGTGGTGAGAACGAGCTGCATACAGTCCTGCTGATCGAAATTTCTGCCGAATACTTTATCTCCGCTGTCCAGATAAGCCGAAAAAGTGGAGCATCCCAAATCAGGCAGATTATAATCCATTCTTCGGCCGTTCAAAAGATTGGATACAATGAACTTGTTTACCCCAGCATCGGAGTCAGCACCGATTTTCAGAAAATCATCGAATTTGTAATCATCGTGATAATCGAGTGCGAAGAGATGTGTCTGACCTATGCGTTTGAGCGTTTTTAATGTTTGGTTTTCCACATGATTTTCCTTTTATAAGATAATCTGACTGAGATTTATTTTTCGAGTATCGTACCGTCACGGTAGGCTGCAAGCAGGGATTTCAGATCCGCGATCCGCAGAAGCAGTTCCTCACCGAAATCCGTATCTGCGATATTGACACGTTTTTCCATTTTCACAACAACGCTGACGTTAGGTGTGATATTTGCATCATGTCCGTCATACGGCTTGTGCTCGGCGAGTCTGAGGCTGTGTGAGTCGTAGATCAGAGTATAGCCTGCGATACCCGTCTTGACTCGGTATGCCTTGGATATTCCGCCGTCGATCACGAACAGCTTGCCGCCTGCCTTGATCGGACTCTCGCCGTCACGGAGAAGCACAGGAACATGACCGTTTATGATGTGGCCGTTCTTGGTACACAGTCCGAATTCTTCGAGGATCTTGTCGCAGATGTCCTCGCGGTTGTTCAGGCTGTAATACGGTGCATAATGCTCGGCTGATATCGCGCCTGCATCCTTGCCGATCAGAGTGCGCTCGAAAAATGCCATTTTGTCTTTGCCGTAGAGCGGAGAATCCTGACCGCACCAGAGATACCACATATAGTCTGCGGCTTCAACCTGTTCCGCTGAGCCGAACGGAGCGAAATACGCACGGTTAACAGCTTTTCCGATACGGTCGAGCAGAGCTTTGCCGTGGTATGTCTTTCCTTCCTCGCCCTTGAACGGAAGCGCAATCTCACGGAACGATCCGTCCTCGTTCATCGGGATGCATCCGTGGTAGAGAAGATTTCCGTTCACGCATTTGTACATTGATCCGCGCGCGTAGAGGAATTTAATGTGATTGTTCAGCCTTGTGCTGTGGTGGAACGATGAATGAAGGATTCTTACAAGCTCACTTTCCTCTTCACTCAGAGTCAGCGGAGAATCGGGATCGACAGTAGGGAAATTCGTGTCGCGCAGCTTGTATTCAACACCGTCAATCTCGCATACGCCGCGTCTGAAGTCGGTTTTTTCAAACAGTCTCCGCGATTCCATGCCGTATTCGGGATGCGCCGCCATGAGCTGACCCTCGAGCTTGAACTGGATCACCGCGATAGCTTTGTGCATCTTTGCGGTAAGCGAGTGTTCAACATTGTCGTACAGAACATCGTCAAGCGTGTGCGGATAGAAGTATGTACACGGGTCGTCGCGGTACACCTCGGTTGCAAATATCGACAGCGGACGCAGATTCAGACCGTATCCGTCCTCGAGAACGTCATAGCTGTTGTATCCGAGCGCGATTCTGATAACATTCGCGACAAGAGCCGGATTTCCCGATGCCGCACCCATCCATGAAATATCGTGGTTGCCCCACTGAACGTCGATGTGATCGAATGTCATCAGCTCGTCCATGATCCTGTCGGCACGGGGACCGCGGTCGAAGATGTCGCCGATGATGTGAAGCCTGTCGATCGTGAGACTGCGGATCAGCGAGCATACGGCAATGATGAATTCGTCCGCAATGCCGGTTTCAAGTATCGACGAGATGATCTCGGAATAGTAATACTCGCGGTTGATGTCGTCGGTGACGTTCAGAAGTTCGTCAAGAATGTAGTCAAAGCTCTTCGGCATTTTTCGTCTGACCTCGGAGCGTGTGTACTTTGCGGAAACCGATTCGCATACGAGAATGAGACGGTAGATCGTGATACTGCGCCATTCGTCGTCGATCGTACCTGACTGGATCATCTGCTTGATCTCGCTCTCGGGATAATAGATCAGAAGTGCGAGACGGCTGCGTTCGGATGACGGTATGCTTTTTTCGAAGATCAGATCAATTTTCGCCTTTATCATACCTGATGCACTGCGGAGAAGTCTCAGAAATGAGTCGTACTCACCGTGCAGATCACTGAAGAAATATTCCGTTCCCTTGGGCAGACTTCTCAGCGCGGAGAGGTTTATCATTTCGGAAGCGACGCTTTCAATATCGGGGTAGTCGCGTGAGAGAAGCTCAAGATATCTGATATCGGGTGATTTATAATTGCTCATTAGTACCATCCATATAAAGTAAACATTACTGCATTTAGTATAACATGAATAGCCGTACATTTCAACAGTATTTTATTTAATAATCGGACAGATTTTATTGCAGGCAGATCCGACAAGTATTGCGGAATCGGATAATGTGTGATATAATTAATGTAAAATCAGAATATTTTATCATAAAAGGAGAGGCATAATGCAGAAAAAAATCGCTCCGTCAATGATGTGCGTTGATTACGAAAAACTCACGGAGACACTCAGAGCATTTGAAGAAAAGAACATCGAATACCTGCACATAGACATAATGGACGGCGTGTTCGTAAAGAATTATACGCTCGGCACGGATTTCTGTGAAAGACTCCGAAAAATGACATCCATTCCGCTGGATATACACCTTATGATAACCGAACCCGAGTGGAAGATCGACTGGTTCAAGCCGAGAGCGGGCGAGTATGTCTCAATCCACGCCGAATCAACAAACCATCTCCAGAGAGCGCTTGCGGCGGTAAAATCGCACGGTGCAAAAGCAATGGCTGCGCTCAATCCGGCAACTCCGCTCTCGACACTTGATTATGTTCTTGACGACATCGACGCGGTTCTTCTGATGACAGTAAATCCCGGATTCGCAGGACAGAAGCTGATCCCCCAGACTATCGCAAAAATCGCCGACTGCCGCCGTTATCTCGATGAGAGAGGATACAGCAATGTCGAAATCGAAGTGGACGGCAATGTTAGCTTTGAGAATACCGTGAAAATGTCACAGGCAGGCGCGAATATTTTCGTCTGCGGAACATCGAGCGTTTTCGTCCAGGGCGATATCCGTGAAAACATCGACAAGGTTCGCGAATGTGCGAATATCTGACACTGCATCCGAAAAAGAGGTAATACAATATGGAATACACACTCAAATCTCTTATGGAAAACGACGGCTTCACCTGTCCGTCATGCGGAAGACAGCACTTCGGTCTCCTCGGTGACTGTATAGTTGGGGATAACTCAATCGAAGCACTTCCTTCCGTACTTAAAAAATATAACGCTGAATATCCCTATGTTCTCTGCGACATCAATACATATAAAGCCGCAG
>CAZPPN010000074.1:0-8180 GCA_964588425.1 uncultured Ruminococcus sp.
TCTTTGGTGGCTGTTTGTCAACAGCACCTGAGGGAAACTTTTCTCAAAAGTTTCCCTCAAAAATTTCGTAAGCGATTGCCCAGTATCATTCCGCCTGCCCTATTGAAAAACCGCGCAAATCATGGTATAATTCTATAAACAGATATCCATATATTTTCCAAATTCAACCGACATGAGGTGCGGAGACCATGCTGTTCAACTCCCTGCATTTTCTGCTGTTTTTCCCCGCAGCGTTTGCCGTTTTTCATATCATCCCGACAAAGCTCAGATCCCTCTGGCTTCTTTTGTGCAGCTACTATTTCTATATGTCGTGGAACGCGAAGTACGCACTGCTTCTTCTCTTCTCCACCGCTGTGACGTATGCCTGCGCGATCATTCTCGATGCCGTCGGAAAGTCCGGTGCGCTGACGGATGAGCGTAAGAAATTATACAAAAAACTTGCCCTCGCCGCAGGGATCGTGTCAAATTTAGCGGTGCTGTTTTTCTTCAAATATTTCACGTTTTTCTTCGATTCACTCTCGTTCGCGGCAGGTGTGCTTGGCATATCGCTGACGTCTCCGTCGTGGGATGTTCTCCTGCCGGTCGGAATATCGTTCTACACATTCCAGGCGGTTGGCTATACCATCGATGTGTACCGCGGTGATACGTCTGCTGAGCGGAATTTCTTCCGGTACGCGCTGTTCGTCTCGTTCTTCCCCCAGCTTGTCGCAGGCCCGATCGAGCGCTCATCCAATCTGCTCTCAGAGCTCAGAAAGGTGGAGACCACACGCGCATTCGTTTCGTGGGAGAGGATGCGCCACGGATTTCTCGTTATGATATGGGGATTTTTCCTCAAAATGGTGGTTGCCGACCGTATTGCCGTGTTTGTCGATCATGTCTACGGCGCAGAAACTCAGGTTGCAGGAGCATATGCCGCAGTTGCCGCTATCCTTTTTGCGTTCCAGATCTACTGCGATTTCGCCGGATATTCCACAATTGCTGTCGGCGCGGCTGAAATGCTCGGAATCGGACTCATGCGTAACTTCGAGACACCGTATCTCAGCACATCCGTGAGAGAGTTCTGGCGCCGCTGGCATATCTCACTCAGCTCATGGTTCCGCGATTACCTATACATCCCTCTCGGGGGAAGCAGAAAGGGCAGCGCGCGGAAGTATATCAATCTTCTCATCGTGTTCACGCTCAGCGGATTGTGGCACGGCGCGGAATGGTCGTTTGTTGCCTGGGGACTGCTCAACGGTCTGTATCAGGTCACGGAGGATCTCCTCTCGCGGCTGAAAAAGAAGCTCGATTCGCTCCGCGGAAAGAATGATACACGTCCGATGCAGATCGGCGGTCGGATACTGCATACAGTTGTGACATTCGCGCTGATCGACTTTGCGTGGATTTTCTTCCGCTCGGACAGCATCACTCAGGCGATATCCATGGTGAAAAGCATCGCGTTTGATTTCAGACCGTGGATTTTGTTCGACGGCTCGCTCTATTCATGCGGACTCAGCGCGAAGGAGTTTGGCGTTATGCTGCTCAGCCTTGCCGTGCTGTTTGCCGCAGACTTCATCTCACACCGCGGAATCAGAGCCGCAGACGTGATCGAATCCCAGCCGCTGTGGTTCCGCTGGACTGTGTATGTCGTCTCGATCATCGCGATCGTCGTGTTCGGCGTGTGGGGTTCGGGCTACGACGCAGCAGGATTCATCTACTTCCAGTTCTGATGGGTTGAAATCAAACGTAAAACTCTTGATCTGTTGCCATCATAAAAGTTTTGATCCAACTTTTTCAAAAGTTGGCAGGGTCTCGGGACAGCGTCCTGAGCCGAGCTCGCAAGCTCGGAACACCCAATCCGTCCGAAAAAGTTCTCTCTTTTTTGCTTCTTTTTTCTTCTCTCGCTAAAGAGAGAAAAAAGAAGAACTTAACTCTTGAAATTATAATAAGGCGTGTCGTGAATATTATTCTTGGACATTCTCCTTCTGCCAGCCTATTAATCATCGTTTACTGAACGGAGACTGAATTTACAATATGATAAAACAAAGCGTAAAACGAATACTCGGCGTGATCCTGTTCGGGGCGATTCTTTTCGTTTCCCTCGCGTGGACCGGCTCGTTTCTCGATAAAACGGACGTCGACGAGAAATACAAGCAGTTTTTTGCCGAGGAAAACAACATCGATGTCATCTTCATGGGTACAAGCCATACGTATAACACAATAATGCCGCAGGAGATATGGGCTCACCACGGAATTCCGTCGTACAACTTCGGTCAGAGCAACTGCACAATCCCGATCTCGTACTACGTTCTCCGTATGCTGGACGAATATACCGATCCCACGCTCGTTGTGATTGACCTCTTCGGCGTGTTCGAGTATGCCGATATCGGAAACGGAAAATACCGTACAGATTCGCGGGATCAGCAGAGAGTACAGTTTGATGCGTTCCCGCTCTCCCGAACCAAAATCGAAGCCGTGAACGATGTTTTCGATGACTACGGCGACAGATGGGACTTCCTCTTCAAGCTCGCGATCTACCATAACCGCTGGAGCGAGATCGGAAAAGCAAATTTTGAGCCGCGCAATATCCCCCAGAAAGGTGCGGCGTTCGTCCTCGGTCATCATGAAGTTTCGGACTACTATGAAATCATAGACGGCACAGCTTCCGAAATCCCGCCGATCGGTAAAGACTACATCGAACGGATCATCGGCTATTGCTCGGAGCGCGGAATCAGACTGCTGTTCACTTACCTGCCGTATGTCGCGGATCAGGCAGGCGAGGATGCGGCGGTGTCGTTTGAGAATTATTTCGCCGAAAATCCGCGCGAGAATGTCGAATACCTCAATCTGCTTGACAGCGGAATCGTCAACTACTTCACGGATATCTACACCGATGCGTCACATCTGAACTACATCGGCGCGGCGGCTGTTACTGAGTGGATCGGCGGATATATTGCGGAGTATTACCCCGACACCGTTCACGTGAACGATCCGGAATACGCATCGTGGGATGACGACTACGATGAGTACGTGGATTACAAGGTCAGCCGCTTTACTGAGGGAGACTTGTACAGTAATCTCCAGCTTCTCTACGGGGACGACTTCACTGCAGTATTGACGTTCGGAAGCAGCGGTCATGAACGCTTTGCGAACGATACAACTGCGCAGAATCTCATACTGCGGCTCGGTGACACGCTGACTGTGAAAGGCACGGATGAGCCTGATGCGCCGTATCTTCATCTCAGCGTGACGGACAAGCGCACGGGTGAGATCGTGTTTGAGACTGCGATTGAATGATTGACAGAGAATTATATACCGAGATTATAACGAAAGGCATGGCTTTGAGAAAATGGAACTAATCGAAAAAACAAAGGAATCCGAGCTTATCTTTGACGGCGTTGTGGTGCATCTGTACCGCGATATCGTAACACTTCCCGACGGCGGCGAGAGCGTGAGAGAATTTGTGAAGCATATCGGTGCGGTCTGCGTTGTGCCGATCACCGATGAGGGTGACGTTATCCTCGAGAGACAGTACAGATACGCGGTTGATCAGACACTCGTCGAGATTCCGGCAGGTAAGCTGGACAGCGCGGATGAAGATCTGTGCGAGGCGGCGCTGAGAGAATTGAGAGAAGAAACGGGCGCTGTGCCGAGTGAGCTGATCGATATGGGCGACTTTTTCGGTTCTCCGGCTATTATGGGCGAGCGGATCAGAATGTTCATGGCGAGAGGATTGACATTCGGCGAGGATCACCTTGACGACGATGAGTTCCTCGAAGTGTTCAGACTGCCGCTCGATGAAGCTGTGGAAATGGTGCTCCGCGGCGAGATCCCCGACGGAAAAACACAGACAGGTTTGCTGAGAGCGAAGATGATGCTGGAGAGAAAAAACTGAAACAAAAAACGCCGCATTTTGGGAATGTTACTTCCGTGATGCGGCGTATGTTGATTAACGGTTGTCAGTCGGAAAAAGTGTCGACGTATTCTGCAAGGGTGTTTGTAACTACTTTGTTTACAGCCTTGTATCTCGAAGCGAGAGTTGTCTCACTGTTAAAACAGAGCTTGCCGAAGATGCCGTTGAGCTGACCGACGGCGTAGTAACCGAAATCGTAAATACGGTTGACGAAAATCAGATCAAGCATCTCAGATGATTCTTCATCGCGGGAACAACGTCTCTGAAGCGCACTGTCGTAAAATGCAGGTTTCAGAAGCATATGTGATTGGATTGCAAGAGCTTCAATAAGAGCACCGATCATTTCCGGATCGTTACCGTTGTTTGGAATTGATGAAGCAGTTGCTCCGCGATGCATATAAGAGAAGTAACTATCCTGTGTTTCGTCATACTTGGGAAGCGAAAGAATACCGAAATCATCTTCCATGCCATTCAGAGCCATTACATATGATACCACTTCGTGCAGGAAAAGACCATTTCCCTTTGTGAAAACTTCCGAGGAATCTTTGGCGGTGTAGTAGCTGTGTCCGGATGTGAAGAATACGGAGACTTTATCAAGTACAGATACTGCACGGTCTGTATCAACAGAGAGAACAGGGATTCCGTCAGCCTCGTATTTTACCCACTGCAGACCCGAACCGTAGAAGAAGCTGTCTGTTTCTTCGTATGACATATAGCTGTATATGTCGTCTGCGTCATAGACACCGTTACCGTCAACATCGTTTGATACGGCTTCACTCATTTCTTTCATGGCGTCGATTGTCCACTTGCCTTCTTTTACAAGATCGTACAGATCGCCGAAATTGTTCTCAGCTGCCATGTCCTTGCTGAAGGTGTACGATACTCTGAGGATCTTGCGGTTGAAGCGTTCGTTTTCGGCTTCGGTGCGGAGATAGATCGCATCGTTGATGCCTTCGCCGGTCATTCCGTCGGGGCAGACTTCGGTTTCCGAGCCGTGGAATGCGTTTGTGGCTATCACAAAGCTCGCCCCGTTAAAATCATACTCCGGAATCGCGGCGTACATTTCCTTTGCGTAGGCGTATTTGTCAGGCTCACTTTCTTCGGCTGCATCGTTCTGTGATTCGCTGTCTTTGGTGTTATGACGAATTTATTATAACACAGCGGTGGAAAACTTGCCAATGGAATGTACGTTAATACCGTAAAAATAGTACGAAAATCACATAAAACAAAAACCGCTCGGTAAATGTGAACACCGTGCGGCTTTGTCTATGAGTTTTTATTCAAAGAACGACTTGAGGAATTCTTCTTCCGTTCCGTCGTATTCGGCAACAGCGAGGAATTCCTTGCCGTACTGGTTGCCCCAGCTGTACATGATTACGCACTTGCCGTCGAAGTCGCAGAGGTCAACGTCACTGTTGTTGCAGTCAACCGCATTTTCGATGTAGTCGAGCTGCTCGGGCGTGAATTTCTCGGGGCAGATCACCTTTTTATCGTCGTCATCGAAGAACATGACGGGATTTGTCACGCCAAGCTCGAATTCGCACAGATCCGCGGTGCGTACGATGTACGGAATCCAGCGGTGGCACGGCGCGCCCTCGAGATAGATCATGTAGTAGTAGCCGTCGTAGTAGCGGATTACAGGGCAGGCTGTGTATCTGTCGCGCGAGTAGGAATACTTGTCGGTCGGCAGAAGCGTCCAGTTGATGAGATCCTGTGATTCGGCGAATACGCAGGTGAACGGAACGCCTACCATCGGATTTGTGCCGCCGACTTCGATCGCCATGATGTATCTGTCGGGTCCTTTGCATACGGATGTGTTGTAAAGACTTACGTCATCGGGGAATGTGAGCGCAGGCGTCATCTCCCAGTTCTCGAGGTCGGATGATACAAATGTGTCGAGTACCTGACCGCCGCCTTCTCCGCGTGTGCCGTGGACGTACATCTTGCCGTTCTCTGTGTAGCAGCATCCGAAAGAGTGGTCGAGCGCGAAATCGGGTGTGGGCGTCTCGTCGGTCATGTCAACAAAATGATAGCATCCGATATCACGTGTCACTCCGTCAGTCTTGCCCCATCCGTTGTTTCTGACCCACTCAAAACGGTAGAGCTTGCCGTTCCACACAACGGGCGTGGATTCAACTACACCGATCGCGATCGTTCCGAGCTTCCGGAGACGCTTTCTCTGCGGAATTCTTGCAGTCTTAAGTACAGGATTAAAATCTTTAAGCATGATGAATCTCCTTTCTTTTTGGGGTTATTTCTCGGAGAAAACTTTTTTGAAAAAAAGATTTTCCCCGAACCCCTTTCAAAAAACTTTATACTGGGTAGGGGGCATGGGTATGGTGCGGATTTTTTAGATAGCGCTGATTGTCTGTTAAGCTGATAAATTTTGTATAACTAAATCGTGTGCTGAACAATTACGTTCTGCCGAAAACGCACGGCGGGAGGATGATATCCTCCCCTACGGTGTGGGTAACGTGCATCCGAATAAATCCAATGATTTTCTGCTCGAAGAGAAGAAAATCTTCCTTAACTCTGCATTCTGCACTCTGCACTCTTAATTCTTCATTCCCAATGCTACCTTGCGGAAAGTATCTCCCCCACCGAATTCCCACATCACTTATTTGCCTTGGAAATCCCGTCAGCCGCCGCCATGATCGCGAGACGGGCGCTTTCGTAGGTCAGACCGCCCTGCATGAACGCGGTGTACGGAGGGCGCATCGGACCGTCGGCTGAAAGCTCGATTGACGCACCGCCTACGAATGCACCGGCAGCCATGATAACGGGATCGGCGTAACCCGGCATTTCCCATGCCATCGGCGTAACGTGCGCGTCGATCGGGGAGGCAGACTGAATACCGCCGCAGAACGCTGTGAGACCCTCGGGGGCTGCACATTCCACACACTGTACAATGTCGGATCTGCGCTCGTCCCATCTCGGAGAGACGTTCAGTCCAAGCTCGGCAAACATATACGCTGCAAGATGCGCTGTCTTCATTGCCTGAGCAACAGTGTGCGGCGCGTAGAAGAGTCCTTTGATAAGGTTGCGGTTCTGCCCGAGCGATGCACCGACGTCAAGCCCGACTCCGGGGGATGTCAGACGGTTGCCGCACAGACGTACACATTCTTCGTCGCCGACTATGTAACCACCGATGTCAGCCATTCCGCCGCCCGGGTTTTTGATGAGCGATCCGATGATAAGATCCGCCGCCGCTTCATCGGGAGTGAGAACGTATGTCGGTTCGCTGATCTCGGTGAATTCGCCGTAGCAGTTGTCAACCACGAACGCAGGCTTTCTGATGCCCAGCTCGGCGGAGATCTTCGCTACATGATAAGCGGCGTTTTTGATTTGGTGTGATGTCAGCGTCGGACGGTCTGCGTAGCCTTTCGATCTCTGAACGTAAACCATCTTGACTTTTTCACCGTGGGTTTTGAGGAATTCGCGGATGGCGGAGATGTCAATCGGCTGATTTTTGTCCTGCACCAGCTCGATTTTTTCGAATGTCACACCCCAGTCAATGAGGGAACCCTCGCCGGACGGAGCGGAACCGATGCCGATTACGTCGAGGAGAGTGTCGTAAGGCGTGCCGCTGACGGAGAGCATGATGTCGCCCGGACGGAGAATACCGAAGAGCGCAACGGTGATCGTGTGAGTGCCGGAGAGGAGAGAGGGACGCATGAATCCGGATTTTGCACGGAAGACCTTTGCGGCGAGAGTGTCGATCATGTCGCGTCCGCGGTCACCGTAGCCGTAACCGGTTGAAGCTGCAAAGAGTGCCTCGGAAACTTCGCATTCGCGGAAGACGTCGAGAACGTGCTCGGTGTTGATGCGGGAGATGTTGTCAATGTCGCGGAATATGTCAGCCATGTCGCGCTCGGCACGGTCGGCAAGAGCACGGATGTTGTCGGAAATTTGCATTGTGTTGTAAGCCTTTCTAAAAATTTAAGCCAAACGTACGCCAGTATAAAAGTTTTGATCCAACTTTTTCAAAAGTTGGCAGGGTCTCGGGACAGCGTCTTGAGTCGAGCTTCGCAAAGCTCGAAACACCCAATGCTTCGAGGGAGTTTTTCTTTTGGTTCTTTTCTTCTCGATAAAGAAGAAAAGAACAGCGTACAATCTGATATATCTGAATTTGATAAGTAAGTCTGAAAAGTATATTTCGGAGCCCTGATGACTCCGACTCAGGGTTTCCCCCTAAGAACCCACTCAGGGCTCTGCCCTAAGAACCCGCGAACTTTGAAAAGTTCGATCAAACTTTTGTGGCGCGCTTCGAGCAGGGGTCAGTTTGAGT
>CAZPPN010000075.1:0-8126 GCA_964588425.1 uncultured Ruminococcus sp.
ACAGCGGGATGTTTGGTTTGTAATTATAATCCAAAATCCGTAAGCGATTGCCGTGCTTTGGATATGAAAATTTTATAACTGCAAAAAAACAACTGCCGCATTCT
The DNA here is from genome assembly GCA_964588425.1 of uncultured Ruminococcus sp. GTDB lineage: Bacteria > Bacillota > Clostridia > Oscillospirales > CAG-272 > UMGS1696. The sequence goes on from CAZPPN010000075.1 coordinate 105, forward strand.
GTGGACTGAAAACCCAACCGTGCGGCAGTTTTGAGTTGCTGTGTTATCAGATGAATGACATCGCGAATACTACGAGAACGATGATGGGAAGAACGAATGTCATGTAGGGACGGATCCACTTGGGCAGCTTGAGACCGTTGCCGGCGTTGACTTCCCCAAAGAAATTATCCCATCCCCAACCGTATCTTGTTGTGCAGAATAGGATGTAAACAATGCTTCCGAATGGGAGGAGGAAATTGGAAACTGTCTTGTCCTCGAGATCAAGGAATCCGAGACCGAAGAGTGTAACATCTCCCCAAATATTGCAGCTGAAAACCGCAGGGAGAGAGAGCAGGATTAAGAGAATAACATTGATGAGAGCTACTTTCTTTCTGTCGAGCTTTGTGAGTTCAAGCCAGAATGACATGATGTTCTCGAAAACGGCGATAACTGTGGAGTAAGCCGCGAAAATCATGAACAGGAAGAAGAGACATCCGATTAAACGGCCGCCTGCCATTGTGTTGAAAATGGAGGAAAGTGTAGTGAACAGGAATTTCGCGCTTGCAGAGGATTCATCAAGAGTTGCACCGCTGTTGAATGTGAAGAATGCGGGGAAAATGATGAGACCGGATACGAGCGCAATAAATGTGTCAAGCGAACATATCGTAACAGCTTCGCCGAGGAGGGAACGATCCTTGCCAATGTAGCTGCCGAAGATTGCGATTGAACCGATACCGGTACTGAGCGTGAAGAAAGACTGACCCATAGCCGCGGAAACTGTTGTCCAGATGCCGGAATCCGCGATCTTGTCAACTGAAGGAATGAGATAGAACTTGAGACCTTCTGCGGTTCCGGGGAGTGTACAGCTGTATACCGCAAGACCGACGATCAGCAGGAACAGAAGCATCATCATGTGTTTTGTGATCTTTTCAACACCCTTCTGAAGTCCGAGCGAACATATGAGGAAGCACACAAGAATGGTGAATACAGTTGAAGCGATCAGGAGCCATACATTGCTGACTGTTGCTCCGAAAAGGTTGCCGAGTTCTTCCACAGATTTGATGGGGGTGATACTGCCTGTGAGGTATTTGGCGAAGTATATTACCATCCAGCCGGCGATAGTTGTGTAGAACATCATGAGAAGATAGTTTCCGGCAATTCCGACGTACTTCATGAAATGCCATTTCTGACCTTTTTTCTCAAGAATGTCGAACGAAGATGCAATACTTCTCTGACTGGCGCGGCCTACTGCGAGTTCGGCGCACATTACCGGGAGTCCGAGAAGTATGAGAAACGCGATGTAGATAAGTACGAAAAGACCGCCGCCGTACGCACCCGTGATAATCGGGAAGCGGTAGACATTGCCAAGCCCTATCGCGCAGCCTGCGGAAATCAGAATAAATCCGAGGCGGGATGAGAATTTCTCTCGCTGATTCATAGGGATAAACCTTTCAGTGATAAATTTACGGAGTAACCCGCATAAAATTGACCGTCTTTATTATACATATTATTTGTGGTTTTGTCAATTTGATTTAACAATATCTTTGGGAATTGCTGAAAATTTGCGTATGAATGGTAAAAATCCGGCAAAATACAACGCCGACCGTGAAGCCGACGCTGTGATTGGTTATAAGGTTAATCGGGCAGATTTTTTCTCTGCAGTCCGTCAGAAATTTATGATAATTTTCTGTGCTGTGCGGAGATCGCGCTTTGAGAGTGAGATACGGAGAAGCTGATCTTCCCATGTGAAATCATATGCTTCACTTCCGGTAACACTCACCGAAGAGGGTTTGGATTCTGTGATAAAGTACAGCGAACCGTCACGTGTACCGGCTTCCGGTATGAGCGTGATTACTGCGGAATTATCTGTACAGGAGATATTTGCAATTTCAGCCGCGCCCATTGAGATGTGCATATCTGATCCTACCAATACTATTTTGCTGTTTCCCTCGGCAGGTGTCAGTCGAAGCAGTCTGCATCCGTGAGGAGCAATATCAATGGGGAAATCCGCATCTCTGATACCGAGATACTGTTTATCCCAGAACGACCATACATGACAGGGAATGGAGCTGAATTCCCCTGTTTCCGCGATGCAGGTGTTTTCTGTATCTTTGGGATTGAATACCATTTCTGCCTTGAAATCACCGAAAGTGCGGCTGACAGTCATGCCGAAATACCGAAGATCGGGGTCTGTCGCCGGATGAAGCGGGCGTGCCTTTTCCTTTGCCGGCGGAGTAAGAATCTCGATCATATAAAGGTTGTCCTGAGAACGTTCTTCAGCCATTGCATCGGAGATCATTTGCGTTCCACCGAGAATTCCCACAATCGTGTGCCATGTCTGAAGTTCCGCCTGTGTCAGATAAGGGCGTTCACCGAAGTGCTTTGGGTAAAGGAAGCTGACATCAGGATCGTTGGCATGGATAATGCCGTTTGAAAGGCAAGTGTCGGCAACATTTTCAATACATTGACGCAGGCAGTTGTCGGGGTAGTCTTCCCAAACCGGCGGCGAGTCTCCCCCTATGCGGCAGGAGTCGGCAAAACCGAAAGTGCCGCGTGTCAAACCTGCACACGCACACAAGTAGGAGTCTTCACCGATCACATCGCGGTAGCCTTTATAAAGATCGCGGTAGACCTGCAGGCTTGTACGGCTTGAATCATAAGACGTTCTTCCGTCTGCATATACAGAGTTGAAATCGATCTTGAAGTACTTAAATCCGAGCTTGCGCTTTTCGCGTAAAGTATTCAGTGCAAATTCAAAAGCATCCGGATTTGTTACGTCAAGCCAATAAGCGGATGGTCCCCAGTTGTTGATCGGACCTAAAAGTTCGCCGTTGAGTTGTCTTGCAAACCAATCGGGGTGTTCATTAAAGATTTCCGTGCTGTTGTGAACACATACCGGAGCAAGCCATATTCCGGGCATGGCACCTGCGTCCTCAACGGTTTTGATAAATTCAGACCAGTCTCCGGGGAATTTTTCATTGCGTTCCCATGCACCGTTTGTGACCTGATATCCGTCGTCAATCTGGATGACATCTATGGGACGGCGGGTTTTCAGTTTTTCCCAAGCCTTTGCGGTAGACATGACAGAATTGTCTGTGATCTGACTGTAAAGATCGTACCAGCTGCACCAGCCCACAACCGGCGGTTTGCCTGTGCGTTTTCCGTGCGTGTCGGCAAGATGATTCATGACAGCGCTCACCGATTCTTCATACGGACCGTAAACAAACGCGATCTGCTGGCCCCAGCGTGTTTCTCCCGGAGCAACGATCACATTGCTCATCTCGCTGTTTACGGTAATCTTGATTTCTCCGTGATGTTCCCCGCCGTGTTCCACAAAACATTCGCAGTTCGTGAAAGCGGCAGGACTTCCGACAGGGGTGATGAAGAGTCCGTTTTCATATTTGCGGGAGAACAGCGGCAGAAATTCCCCGAAATTGCGGTATCTTCCGTCAGTGCTGCGCGGATCTGCGGGAATCGGCGGAACGGGAAAATTCCATACGGTGTAAAGCTCCACGATTTTTTCGTAAGAACTTTTGGTTTTTTCCGCAAGTGTGTTTCTGTATCCGAGATACCAGTCTTCGGCATCCCCTTCACAGACGATTGTATTGTCTCCGGTGGAGAAGCTTAAAGCTGAAAGATAAATCGGGTGATCTGTCAGGTTGGTAATTGCTGTATGGATGAAAACAGCGCGTATGCCGTCATGCTCCGCTTCGCTGATTTTCCATGTAAGCTGATATCCATCGGATTGGCATGAAAAACTGCGGCAGCGTGTAATACCGAGAAATGTGGAGTAAATTTCCTCGCTTATTTCAGTCGCTGTTTCGTCGGGAGTGATGGTGACGGACGGCTCGTCTTTTGCGGGAAAGATATGTGCGCTCGGCGTGAACGAACCGGAACGGATACTTCCGAAATCAAAGGAGAATGATGTTGGTGTATAGTTAAGCATACAATTGACCGCCATGGATAATCAAATTCGGGGGAATATTTTCTCTGTTTTTAACACATTAAAGCATGAGGAAATTATATTGTCAAGTAAGATGGGCAAAAATATTGTGAAATCAATCGGGAAGATTGTTCTTGAAAATCTTGAGGCTCTTTTCCGCCTTTGTTCCGGATGCCTGAATAAGAGAACCGACGTTTTCGTTTCTCGAACCGGAGTGGAGCTGTGCGAAAGGCTGGGAGAACGTGTAAGCGAACGCGATCGTTCTTGTGTCGCGGATGATCTGGAGCATTTCGGAATCGTCGGGAGCGTCCGCAACTCTTGCCTTCATAGCAACTTCAAAGTACGCCGGAATAACGATGTTGAAGTTGGAGCAGCTCAGAGCTTCGCAGATCGTACCGACGATCTCAAGCTGTTCTTCGCCAATGTGCATGGGGATACCCCAGAGACGGTCTGTACATCCATTGATGTATTCTTCCTGAAGCTCGTTCAGCTTGGGAGAGGGGAGGAAGCCGTAAACCGTGTCGCCGTGTCGGTATGTGGAGTATGCGTCACCGATATCGGTGAATGCGAAGAGAGCCTTACCCTTGTTGAACATTGACGCGCCCATGTTATCAGTCGATCTTACGTAGAAAGACGGGTTTGTGATCTTGTTTGCCTTTTCGATGTATTCGGATATCCTTTCGGCGTCAATATCGAGATAGAGCATTCCGTCATCGTCATGCTTGTAGCAGTTTAAGCCTGCGCCTTCCTGAATGCAGTACCATGAATGAAGTCCCGCAACAAGCGCAGCCTGGTCATCATCTTCTTTGATTTCTCCGTCACCGTTAAGGTCGCGTGCATATCCTTCGAGGTAGGTGTACATAGTGTCGAAAGTCCATTTGCCTTCGCGGACGATGTCATACAGATCATCAAAGTTGAATTCTTCAGCGAGCTCCTTGTTGAAGAACGTGGCGCGTGTCATTGAGAGACCGGAGTAGCTGATGTAGCTCGAGGCGGTATAAAGTCTGCCGTCAAGAGTCAGCGACTCGGTCGTGTTCGTCGGCCACCACGGCATATCGAAGTCAAACTGAGGAATGTCATACATATTGTAGAGATATCCCTTGATACCGAGCATTGCTGTATTTACGTCGTGACCGATTACCATATCGAGAGCGTTATCACCTGCGGTTATGGCACGTGAAACAATACCGGGGTTGCTGTCGTCATTACCGCCATCGACTGAGATGATTTCAATGTTGAATCGGTTTTCAACCGCGCACTTGGACTCAAACTGAGCATCGACAAGTGGCTCTCCTGTGTATTCATCGGCAAAGATCATCTCATGATACTCGTTTGCTGACATTATACGGAATGTGTATCCTTCGAGATCCTGATCCTCGAGCGAGTCATAGACATATGTATCCTCGGTTTCTTCGACGGGTACGGTTTCGGATGAGGAGTCGGACGATACGGGAGCATCGGATTCGTCACTTACGGTATTTTCTGAGCATCCGATGAAAGAAGACGCCAGAATAATACCGGCGAGAATGAGGGAAAGTATCTTGCGGCTGTTCATGTGTGTTCTCCTTTGTTTTTTTGTTTTTTTGTTATTTTGATATTTTCATTATAACATATAGGGAAAACCTTGTCAATGGAAAGGACAGAATAAATGATTTTTAAGATTGTGCCATAAAATGGGAAACCGACCGCAAACTGTTCATATGCGATCGGCTTATAGTTATGTTTTAATCAAAATATCCCTCGACAACGTCCTTTGCGTGAATGACGGAGGTTTCAAAGTTCCACGGGTCATTCTCGCTGATCTCGAAAATACGGCATCCGCGCATATCGTCGGCGTTGTATTCATCGTAAGCCATAGCAGCATTGAAGCCGAGCTTGATTCCGCAGTATGTTCCGCAGAAATCGTTGACATGATCGTGACCGACGAAAATACCCTTGACGTCGCCTCTGACAAGACAAGCCGCAAAGAGACCGTGGTTCAGCTCGGAACAGGCGATACCTTCACGCTTCTCACCGACCATGCCGCAGACTTCGGGATTTTTCGCGATTACATTGTGCTCGGGAAGCGGAATGTGGAGATACATGATGCCGGGGATCTTGTGACCTGCGTGCTCTTCAAGCATCTTTGATGATGTGTAGTACCACACAACCTGGTCGAAGTTCGGATTGTCGTAGCCTTTTCCGTTGATAAGCGGATTTTTCATTACGATATCCGCTTCGACATAGTTCGGGTGCTCGTAGTCGCAGATGTCAACCGTGCATCCGGAGTCCATTCCCCATACGTTGAATACGATGTCGTCTCCGTCGCCGGATCTGATCGGGAGAACATGGAAGCCTGTACCGCGGATGTCGGCAGGACCGGATTTGGATACACAGTTCGGGTAAGATTCGAAGATCGGCTGAAGCTCTTTGTTCGGGAGTGCGCCTTCGCGTTCGTGATTTCCGTAAACATTTGCCCACGGAATATTGTTCTTCTCGAGGATTTCCATAATCTCATCGAGGAAAGCGCGGATTTCTTCTTCTGTTCTCAGCTCTGCGTCAATGTCGAAAACGTCGCCGCTGAACAGAACGAGATCGGGCTTTATGTATTCAACCATTGCGTCAAAATCACGCTTGAGCTTTTTGTTGTAAACTTTTCCGCCGTGAAGATCGGAGAACAGCGCGATCTTGAATTTTCCGTCGCGGAAACGAAGCTCTTTCTTTGTTTCAAGATTTATTTCATGTGTGGTTTTCATATTTGATCTGCATCCTTTCAGGAAAAATTATCGTCTGCCTATTGTACGGGAGCGGCGGAGCTTTTTCTCACGTCTGCCGGCGTTGATCAGAACATACGCGATCGACAGGACGACTATCGCAATGATGGTGCCGCGGAAGAATCTGCCTTCGGAGAATTCGCGGACTTTGTCGAGGAAGAAGAGAAACTCGCTGCGCGTGATGCTGGATGTGGTGATCAGCGGACAGCTTCCGAGGATTTCATCCCCGAGCAGAACCGTTATCGTTCCTGCCTCCTGACCGGCTTCGATCGGGGCATCGAGTGCTTCTTCGTGTGTGTTGTAGCTGTACTTGATTTCTTTTGAGGGATCAACCGAGGTCGGAAGATAAACCGTGATATCCTCAGCCGGAACGAGTGTCACGTAGTCGAGCGTAGATGAGAGATTGACGGGAAGCTCCGTGATCATTTTCCTTGATGAGAGCACGTTTATGTAGTCGTATGACTCAAACGCCCATTCGAAGAGGTCTATCGCGATTTCGTAATTGTAAAGCGTGCCGTCCACTTCATCCGCTCCGAGAACGACAGCGAGATATGTCAGTCCCTTTTCGTTGTCCTCGGCAACACCGCACAGAGCATAGCCGCCCTGAGTTGTCGCGCCAGCGTTCATTCCCACCGCTTTGCCGTAATAGTAATCGACGCTGTAATACTTCGAGATCATACAGTTGCGGTTGTAGATGCTGCGGTAGTCACTCATGTTTGTGGCTTCCATGACATACTTCGGCGTGGATGTGATCTCGATGAATCCGGGAATGCTGTACGCATATTTCGCAATCGTAGCCGTGTCGCGTGCCGTTGTGAACATTCCGTTGTCATGCATACCGGTCGGGTTCGTGTAGTATGTGTTATACGCGCCGATCCATGCAGCTTTTTCGTTCATCATCTTGACAAACGATGCGGTGTCCCCACCTGCTGCATGAGCGAGGATGATCGCCGCGTCGTTGGATGAATTGACGAGCATACATGAGAGCATCTGCTCAACGGTGACGATCTCGCCTGCGGAGAATCCGATACGGTTGCCGGAGACTTCGTTGAGCATATCCTGAGTCACGGTGATCTTTGTGTCAAGCGCACCCTCGAATTCGTCGAACGCAACGATCGCTGTCATCAGCTTGACTGTTGACGTCGGATAGACACGCTCGTTTGAATTGTGCTCAAGGAGTATCTTGTCGTTTTCAAAATTATACAGATAAACCGCCTTCGCATTTTCTATCACAGGGACTGCATCCTGCTCGCTTTCGCTGTCGTCTGCCATAACCGCAGATGGGATGAGCATCACCTGTAAGATAAAAAACAACGCCATTACTGCGGTAATGATGCGGGATTTTTC
>CAZPPN010000076.1:0-8093 GCA_964588425.1 uncultured Ruminococcus sp.
TGTATGCTTTATAGGATACAGAATCAGTATCTTCGTAACTCGGGACAGTTTCTATTTCAAGCTCATGGCTTGACTTCAATGATACGTTTCCTCTGTCAGACACCAGATCGGATAGTTTACGAATGGTTTTATAAGGTACACATCAGCGGTTGTTATTTGATAATTCTCGCTATAGATTTTAGCCAAAAATTTGACAACCGTGAACGAAGATGCTCCGTAATCGAAAAGATCTGCTTCAACACTGATTTGATCAACTCTAAGAAGCTCGCAAAAAATCTTTTCAAACTTTGCTTCGATTTCATTCTGCGGAGCAACATATTCGATATCCTCATGTGTGATCTCAGGTTTAGGTAAGAATTTGCGGTCAACCTTTCCGTTTGAAGTCAGAGGTAATGCGTCAAGCTCCGTGAAGCATACGGGAATCATGTAATCGGGTAAAAGCGTATGTAAATACCCTTTAAGCAACGAAAAATCAATATGGGTTTCCGGAACAATATAGGCACACAGCAGATCATCTCCGTTGTATTTGTAAACTGTAACGACGACGTTTTTGATTCGCTTATAACTTAAAATCTTTTTCTCTATTTCTCCGAGTTCTACACGGAATCCGCGAATTTTCACTTGATTGTCAATTCGCCCCATATACTCCATGTCCCCATTTTCGGCTAAAAACGCGCTATCGCCGGAACGGTACAATCGAGTACCTGATTTAGAGTCAAAAACAAATTTCTGTTCAGTAAGTTCGGGACGGTTAAGATACCCCTTGCATACCCCCGCGCCGCCAACACAAATCTCACCAGGGACTCCGTACGGAAGAAGGCCAAGCTCTTTATCCATGATATAGGCAGTCAATGTCGGAATCGGTCTGCCGATATTACTGTTCTCAAGAAGTATATCTGCATCGGATAGTTCCTTATATGTGACATGAACCGTTGTTTCCGTAATGCCGTACATATTTATCAGCGAGACCTGCGGATAACGAGTATGGAACGGTTGCAGCAACGACGGCTTTAACGCCTCGCCGCCGAATATAACGTATCGTAAATCAAGATCACTTACCTTATGTTTCGCTTCACATTCGATAAAGTTATAAAACGCAGCAGGTGTCTGGTTTAATACCGTAACCTTTTCACTTTTTACGAGCTCAAGGAACGCATCGGTATCTCTCGCAGTTGCTTTAGGCACGATAATCAGCTTTCCACCATAAAGCAATGCGCCGTACATTTCCCATACCGAGAAATCGAAACAATATGAATGGAACATTGTCCATACATCATTTTCTGAAAAATCATAAAGAGCTTTATCATTGAAAAACAGGCGTACTACGTTCTTGTGCTCAATAAGAGCACCTTTGGGTATGCCCGTAGAGCCGGATGTATAGATGATATAAAGCAGATCATCTTGAGTGTTGACACAAGGTAAATTCTCGTACTCTCCATTGCAGTTTTCGGATATTTCAAGTCTTGTACCGTTAAATTGAACTTTATCAAAAAAGTCAGCGGTGGATACCAAATAACCGGTTTTGCTGTCTGACAGCATAAATTCTATTCTCTCAAAAGGAAAAGTGGGGTCAATCGGCAGATATGCTCCACCGGCTTTTAATATACCAAGCGTTGCTATGATTGTGTTAATAGATTTTTCAAGCGCAACCGCAACAATGGTTTCTTTTCTTACACCATAATGTCGCAGTTCTTGAGCAAACATATTCGCCCTGTTGTTAAGCGCTTTGTATGTGATTTTTTCGTCTCCGCAAACTACTGCGATATTATCAGGGAATTTCTCCGCCTGTTTTTCGAATATTTGATGGACACAAATATCCTTCGGATAGTCAATATCTGCTTGATTGTATTCATACAGTATCGTATTCTTTTCCGTGGGAGTTATGATCTCAATATCCTTGAACAGAATACCATCATCAGCAAGAACTTGGCGGATAATATTTACAAGTCGCGCCCACATCTTATCGATATCATCTTTGGAGAACTTCTTGAGCTGATAATCGATATTAATATGATACTCACCGCTTCCTGTACGATCGTCGATATTCATCATAAATCCAAGCTCACAGTATCCGTTGAAAGTCCAAACTACCTTGTGATTCCCATTGTGTTGAATGGAATCTGCCTGATAGGAAACCATGATATCATAAAGACTTGCATCTTTTCCGTGATAGTTTTTTACGATATCAAGAATATCAGGGAGCGGATATTTGGAATGTCTGAGCAAAGAATAATGTTCATCTGCGATTGCAGAGCAGAACTCCGAAAAGCTGTCGTGCCAATCACATTTTACCGTCATAGGAACGATGGTGTTGAACATTCCGACGGTGTTTTTTTCTCTCATACCGTTACGGTTTGCGGATATCGTACAAAGCGTAATGTCATCGGCATTGTTGATTCTCATGGCATAAAGAGCAATAATTGCTTCAAAGAATACTGCAGGGGATATTTCGTGCTTTTCGCAGTATTCTTTGATTGCCAAGGTGTCGTTAGCATTTAGCGTATATGTGTTTCTGCCTGCGCGGATGTTGTGTTGATCTGCATCGGAAAGGTAAAGAGAAACATACGTAGGCTTGTCTTGGTATTTTGCCGACCAATATTCTTTATCTTTCTGATATTTTTTAGATTCGGGATATTCAGAATCGCTTTTAATGAAATCAAGGTAAGAATGTGCTGTGATTTCGGTATTATCCAAACGAGCAAACAACTGAGAGAGTAAATTGGATATCGTCCACGAATCGGCAACATAATGATGCAGTTTTAACATAACCGCTGTATTGTTCGGAAGATCGATAACTCTGAAATCGTACATATTTCCGTTAGTGTCAAACGGAAATATCATCTGTTCGGACACATAGGCTTCAAGCTCGTCTGTGTTTGCAATGGACACACATTCGATATCCACACAGTTGTCATCCAGCGTTTGACATACACCATTTTCATCTTCGGCGACACGCATACGAAGTCCATCATTATCTACGATAATCTGTTGAATGATTCCTTTTATGTAATCGCAATCAAACTTTTGTGACAGCAGGACATAACCTCCAACATTGCTGACCGAGGTTGTGCCGAAGAATTGTTCGGTTATATATACATTCCTTTGCGGATTTGTCAATGGGTACTTCATATGTGTGTCCTTTCAGTATAATCGATCAAGATTTATATATCCCACGGATCGGAGATGTGCATATAAGGTGCAGTTTCAAATTCCACACCAGAAACAAGTTTCAGTAAAAGCGTTACACTCAATGTTGCAGAAGTATATGCAGCGATACCTAACTGTGGTAGTGGACACCAGCCTTCGGTTGCCACTCTACCAATGAAACGCTCCATAATTGCGATATTGTGTTCATTCATGTATGGTTGGCACATATCAATCCACTTCATAAAAATGGATTTGTTGATATACATTTCTTCAGCAGATTGCAGATCGATATCCTCGCTGACCCGAAGCATATTTTCAAGCGATGCCGAATTAGATGTAAACACAAACACGCCGCCTGAATATGCCATGTTAAGCGGAAAAATAATTGGTTTATTATTCGCCCTTGAAACTCTGTGTATATCAAGCATCGCTTTTATAGAAGAAATATCAATCGTATCAATAATATAATCAGATTGCTCAATCAAGTCGTAATGCCATGTTTCGTTGGACGAAACAAATTTATTGATGTAGGTGATATCTGCATCGGGATTGATACTTTTCAATCTTATTGCCAAGGCTTCTGCCTTATATACTCCCACATCCGATTCTGTAAACATCTGACGGTTTAGATTTGTAATGTCTACCGTATCTCCATCCACAACTGTCATGTGGACAAATCCACTTCGGAGTGCCAACTCAGCAATTACACTACCAAGACCGCATCCGAATATTGTTAATTTCGTATTTTGAATTTTTTCTCTTTCGGCATCATTGAATATGCCTGTATTTCTCGAATAGAGTTCTTTCATTCTGCATCCTCCAATTTATCAAACACATGAATATAGATAGGTGTCAGTAAGCCACCGAAATAGTACATTGGTTTTGATAAAACCTGTACGTCCATACCGTACATCCGGATAATTCTCAGCAGCGGCTTTTCAACTGAAGCCAAAGCATATACATATCCATGTTCAGCTAAATAGTGCGAAATGAATGTAAACATTTGAATATGTGCATGTAAGCCTAGTTTGGAGTCAGCAACAATAAATCTTGATATTTCAATGCATTTATCGCGATCAAAATCTACAGTTACGTGTTCCTTTATAGGCAAATCCTTCGGTTGAGGAAGAATCAGCCTGCAATATGCCTCGAGTTTATTATCCGAAAACATTGCAATATGTAGTGAATGCTCATCATATTCGTCAGTTTCTAATTGGTTCGGATAATCTTCGGCAGAAAGCCAGTTCTTTTCCTCACAGTAAATTTGATAGCGCAATCGATAGCATTCTTGGAGCCTTATGTCTGACTGATCTAATATTTGTATATCCATGGTTATTTATTGTAGCTCCTTTTGATCTTTTTAGTAGTCGTTTTCACAAACTCGGTATCACGGATGATGACCTTTGCAATCGCCTTATAGGGTGGGAGCGTATCGTTGAGTTGATCGATCTGCTCGTTAAAATATGCTTGAATATTGCTCTGCGCGGCGCAGAATTCATCATCGGGATAGATCTCGGCAACGAGCTTGTTATCTTCTTCGGAGACAAGACATTCGACAACGCCGGGGATACGTCCGATCAGCGTTTCAAGCTCTTCGGGAGAGACGTTCTTGCCGTTACTGAGAATGATCAGATTCTTGACGCGCCCCGTGATGTAAATGAAGCCGTCCTTATCGATCTTTCCGAGGTCGCCGGTGTGAAACCAGCCGTCAACAATCGCCTTTTCGGTTTCTTCAGGCATATTGTAGTAGCCGAGCATGACGATGTCACCCTGCACGCAGATCTCGCCCTCGCCGTTTTCGTCGGGATTATCGATCTTGACCTTAACCTCGGGGAGTGCCTGACCGATGCTACCTGCACGGTAGTGATAACGGCGGTTAACGCTGACTACGGGTGAGCATTCGGAAATACCGTAGCCGTTCATAATCTTAATGCCATAGGAATCGAAACGGTCAATGATCTGCTGATCGATGGGCGCACCGCCCGAAATGATGAAGTCAAGCTCGCCACCAAGGCCGTTGCGGATGGCGGAAAAACACTTGTTTCGCAGACCAATATTCAGAGCATCGAAAGGCTTGCAGACCTTATCGAGAATGCCGAGGAGCTTCTTCTTGCCGCTCTTTTCAATCTTGGCAAGAATACCCTTGTCAACCTTTTCGACGATCATGGGAACGACGGCAAGGTAGGTCGGCTTGAAGTCGTTGATCAGTTCCATCACATTTTTGAGAGAGGGGGCGATCAGAGTGTCAACTCCGTTACAAACACCGCACAGTACGCTAACGGTAAAAGCAAAGGTATGGTGGAAAGGCAAAAGAGCAAGAGTCTTTCCACTCAGATCCACAAAGGTGAGCGAATGGCGGGTGTCGGCACAAATATTGTTTTGCGAGAGAATAACGCCTTTGCTCTTGCCGGTTGTGCCAGAGGTGTAGATGATTGCGGCAGGAGCATCCTTGTCGCTTTCGATCTTCAGAACCTCGGTTACGCTCTCAATACAGCCCGCCAGAGATTTCATATTGATGCAAGTAAGCACAGGCATCAGTTCACAGAGATCATCGGCAATATCGTCGTAGTCTTTGGAGTAAACGAAAACGGTTGCTTCGCAGTCCTTGAGTAGTTCTGCGATATCGGCAGATGCAAGTTCCTTGTCAATGGGTACGATGATGTTGTTACTGCACACGACGGCAAAGTATGTAACGATCCATTCGTAGCTGTTTTCACCGATCACAGCAATGCGAGTATGCTCGCCGTAAGTGTTGCGGAAATATGTAGCGAGTTTCATGACATCATCATAGAGTCGATTGTATTAGATGGATTCCTCGCTTTTTTTATTTTTGGCGCGGAAGATGATCTTCTCGCCGTATTTGTTTTTTGTGAGTTCAAGCAATTCGGAAATAGTGACGAATTGTGGGACTTCGTAATAGGGGAAGGGTTTATTATTCATTATATTTCTTCCTTTGGAGCATCTGTATTACTATCAAATATAAAATGTACGTACTTACTTGCACTTCTACTATTATTAATGTGAATCATAAGCGATTCGCAAAAATCATCAATAGCTTTATACTTGGCAATCTTACTTTCATTTGTATCGCCATTATGAGCTTCAGCCATTACATAATCCACGGTCCTTAATGCAGATTCCAAAATTGTTGGAATATCATATATTTGAAATTTTCCTTTCTCTAAATCAGATTCCCAGCCATTAACAAAAATATCTCTATTAAATCCATCAGGAGCAGGGACTTTTATACCTATAAATTTCTTTTCCGAATTGTATGAGCTGGCATAATTTCGTATATTGGGGGTAAGTAAATTTGGAATAACTACATATATCCTTTTCTGTTCTTCATACAAATGGTAATTCTTACCCTTATACTCGATGGTAGTCATGCTATTTAATCTTTGAGAAATGGGCTCAATAAAATTATGAAAATAGTTTAATGCGAGACTTGTGGTTGGCAGTAATGCGATATTCTGAATTTTTTCTGTTTCATATATTTTATCAAGCATAGGTTTTAATTTATAATTAATATTATTTATTGATCCATTTTTATTTGTTTTATATATTATTATATTATCACCGCTTAAATCACTGGCTAATTTACATTCTTGATCGCACACACAAAAAACTTTTTCATGTGATAAAACCCCAACAAATAAACCGAATTCCCAATATACATTGTCTCGCGCTACAAAATTTACTTTTTGCCTTGGATCACTATCATTTCTTATTGCCATATCGTCTTGCCCACATATAATAACAGCATAGTCAAAAGATATTGATTTGCTAAGCAGTTGCTTATATGTTGTATCACTTAGTGAGTAAAAATTATCTTTCCATATAACGCATTCATATTTGTCAGCGGGCAAATTAGAAGATAAATATTTCATTACACCTGTTGCTATTTTAACACTTTCTTTAGAAGATGCGATAAATATTCTCTTTTTTCTATTTAACATATTTTATTCTCCTTTATCCGTCATTTTTATTTTTATACACTCCCCAAGCTTTTTCATAAATATCTTCATTATTCAACAACTCAAACACATTACAATCATAGCTGCCATAGATGCAATTTTCAAAAGTTAGGGATGTGTAGCTTTATCACAATTTATAGTGTTATGTTGAATTTTTTCTATTGATATGTGTTAACTGTGTTAACAAAGGTACACCTTTGTTTCCGTTAGCTGATTGACAGATAAAAAGGAATATGATATAATATATTATGTATTTTTATGCGTATTTTTAGCTTTTATGGTCGTTTGGGTTTCTTTGCACAATATGTCAACGAAGGTGTACTTTTGTTAACATTTGTCGGAAATTATATATTTGTGGTGGTATTGTTGACTATTTTAGTGGAAGTGCCATCCACCATATCTCGCATTACCCACTTTTTGAATCCCGTATGCGAGATGCCAAGCAGCCGTCCTGCTTCTCTTGCGGAAATAATGCCTTTCATCCATTCGTTTTTCACTTCTTCGTAGTTATCTGGACGTTCCATCGCGGCTCTGCCAAGGTGAACTCCATTAGCCTTTGCTGCTTCGATTCCTTCACGCTGACGCTGCTTGATGAAATCACGCTCAGTTTGCGCTACATAAGACAGAAGCTGTAACACAATGTCTGCGATCAGTGTTCCCGTGAGGTCTTTACCTTTTCGCGTATCAAGCAGGGGCATATCAAGAACGACAACATCCGCTTGTTTCTCCTTTGTGAGAACTCTCCATTGCTCTAAAATTTCATCATAGTTACGTCCGAGTCGGTCGATACTCTTTATCACAAGAGTGTCTCCCGGCTTTATTTTTTTGATCAGCCGCTTGTACCCCGGACGTTCAAAATCCTTTCCAGACTGCTTATCGCAGATCATATTGGCAGGTAATACTCCGAACTCTTTCATTGCTCGAACCTGCCTGTCCTCGTTTTGTTCCCGTGTACTGACACGGATGTAC
>CAZPPN010000077.1:0-8073 GCA_964588425.1 uncultured Ruminococcus sp.
TGAACGCGAACAACGGCTGATTTTCCCGACAACAAACCAATGAAAAAAGAAGAATCACGCTTCACCGACAGTACCCTGTTTGAGGGAATGACATCTATCCGTGCGGTGATCCATGCTCACGACAACGGTATCGGAGACCGCATGATCAAACGGATTATTGTCGATGAATCGAAGAAAAAAAGCCGCGCAAAAGAGCTGGGATGGCTGAATTTCAAGTCGGGCGAGATGGGATTTGACATTGTGTACGTTCCGTCCGACGAGATTGATGCGATGACCACGGGAAACACCCACGGCGGAATCATAGCCGAATGCGGAAAGCGGACTATCCCTCAGCTTACGGAATGTGAGATCAAGCATAACGGATTTTACGTCATGATCGAGGGGATAGAAGACCCGTACAATTTCGGATACGCGCTGCGTTCGCTTTATGCCTGCGGAGCTGACGGAATTGTGCTCTCGCCGAGGAACTGGATGAGCGCTGCCGGAGTTGTATGCCGTTCGTCCGCCGGTGCGTCTGAGCTTCTTCCGATCTACGAATGTGATCCTGTTGAATCTGCGGAATATTTCAAGAGACACGGATATCGCGTGCTTTGTGCAGGAATACGGGATTCGGTATCGAGTTTCGACTGCGACATGAAGTACCCGGTATATCTGATCGTCGGCGGTGAAAAGAGGGGCATATCCGGTGCGCTTCTCGACACAGCTGACGAGGTTGTGCGTATTGACTACGCAGCCGATTTCGGCGGATCGCTCTCAGCGGCATCTGCTGCGTCCATGCTCGGCTACGAAGTCATGCGGCAGAACAGATGTGCTCAAATATAACGATGTTTGCCCTTACGTGCAAGTGATGCAGCCTTCGGCAGTGATGTTCACTCCGTGAGTGATGTTACGCCTGACGGCGTAGTTGGCAAACATCGCTTCACTTTGTGCAGACGGCACAATACATCACTGTGCGAAGCACAACACCACTTCGGCAACGCCGATACATCACTACTCATTACAAAAACGAATATTTTTGTTACAGTGATAATAGAGAGTGAGATGCAATTATGGCAGAATCAAAATTGCGTGAATTATCGATTTCCTTTTCTGTTGACATAATAAATCTTGTAAAACAATTAAAATCCAATCACGAATCCGTAATCTCCAACCAAATTGGCAGAAGCGGGACAAGTATCGGTGCGAATATTCACGAAGCTCAATATGCCCAGGGAAAGAAAGATTTTATTTCTAAACTTGAAATTGCACTCAAAGAGGCAAGCGAGACGGGATATTGGCTTGAACTTTTGTATAGAACGAATTATATTGATGAAAAGCAATATAAAGTTCTCTCCGATAAATGTGCTGTTCTTCGTGTAATGCTTATTTCCTCTTGCAGAACGACGAAAGAAAACATGAAATGAGCAGTATAAAATTATAATACAACACATCTCCCGGAATGTGTATACTGACAATTAAAGCAGGGCGTGCAGCATTTACGTTAATGTAATTGCGGCACGTCCTTTCTCACACAAAAAAACAAGCCGCACGTTCATTTACGTACGACCTGCGTTTTCATCGTTTTTTCAGAATTTTTCTGATGCTGTCAGAACACAGACAATACTCCTCGCTGAGCTGCTGTACGGTTTTGCCCGATTCATACTCTCGCTGTATTTCACGGTTCCGTTTGTCAAGCTCTTCGCGTGCTCCCGTATGGCCTCCCCATTTTACACGTTCGGCTGAGCGCGGGATATAGATAGCAACACCTTCAATATAGCGTCTGATTTCTGACAGAAGTTCGTCCGGAAGTATATCTTCCGCATTGATGTAACTGATAACGTACCGCCTTTCGCGCCCCACTCAACAAATCCGACTTGTCTTATTCACGTGCAGGGACACAGTACAAGCCCGGAGTGCGATATGCGATCCCCGAGCCGTACCGCGTTATCATTCAGTGGTATATCTCTGACCGAGTGGGCAGTAAGATCAGAGACAAGCCACCTCCATAGTACGTCTTTTGATCATTTTATTTGCCTCCTTTCTTTATCTCTCGCGCTGACTTGACCCTATGGTAAGATCTCGCCGGCGCATCATGTCATTATTCGTATGTTCTTATACGGTACCGGTAACCGTGAGTCAATTATACTACATTGTTCGTATATTTGCAAGAGAAAGAACTGATGTATTTGTTTTTTCCTGAATATTTACATCTGAAAATATCTTTCCGGGAATTTCTCAGCCGGATTTTCCTTACATTATTTGCATATTCGGGATTTACATAATCGTGTGTTCGTGATATAATATGTATACGAACATTTTTTCTTATCATGGAGATATCTGCATGAATATTCCGAAAATCGAACCGGGAGACCGGCTTGAGCTGAAAAAAAAGCATCCGTGCGGAACATCGACTTTCAGCGTTCTGCGTGTCGGCAGCGATATACGCATAGTATGTGACGGATGCGGACGGGACATGGTTCTGCCGAGAGAAAAGCTGGAACGCGCGATAAAGAAAATCATCCGTACTGACGGCGATAACAAATAACAACAATTTTTAATATTACGGAATCTGGAATCAAAATGGAAAACAACTGTATTCTGAAAAACAAAAGTAATCTGAAAACCCTGATCGCCTGCTTCGGAATCCCGGCTGCCGCGATGATCGTGCTGTACTGCTGTCTTACAGTATGGCCGACGGGGGAGCATTCGGTTCTTGTGCTCGACCTCAACGCGCAGTACATCTACTACTTTGAGCAGCTCAGAGATATCATCACAAGCGGCGAGTCTCTGCTTTATTCGTTTGAGAGAGCACTCGGCGGCGAGTTCATGGGTATTTTTGCCTACTATCTCTCAAGCCCGTTTTCATTGATAGTCGCCATGTTCCCGAAGGACTATATTACCGAGGCGATGTATCTGATCCTCGTTCTGAAAACAGGCTTCTGCGGACTCACATTCGGATATTATCTCACGAAAACACGCCCCTCACTCAGCGGAGTTTACCGTGTGATGTTCTCCGTCATGTACGCGCTGTGTTCGTATGTTGTGGTAATGCAGAACAATGTCATGTGGATCGACAACGTAATCGCGTTCCCGATGATCCTGCTTGCGATGGATGAGCTGATCAAACACGGGAAATTCAAGATGTACGTGATCTTCCTTGTGTATTCGATCATGTCAAACTTCTACATCGGATATATGATGTGTCTGTTCGTGCTCGTATGGTTCTTCGTGCGCTATTTCATGCTCACACCGTCAGAGAGAAATCCCATGCATGAGAATATGCATTTCGTCAAAACTCTCGGCAGGATTGCGCTGTGGTCGATTCTTGCGCTTATGATCTCGGCTGTCATCATTCTCCCTGTTTACTATTCCCTCACGTTTGGCAAGCTCGAGTTCTCCGATCCGAAATACACACCAAAGCAGATGTTCGAGTTTGCGGATCTCGTTACAAAGGCATTCTTCGGCTCATACGACAATGTCCGTCCCTCGGGTATGCCGTTCATTTACTGCGGTACGCTTGCTCTGATCCTCGCGCCGATCTATTTCTTCTCGGATTCAGTCCCCACAAGAAAGAAGGTCGGTTACGGTGCGATGCTGCTGTTTCTGATCGTCGGATTCAATTTCAGCATTGCGGACATAATCTGGCACGGTATGCAGCGTCCGAACTGGCTCAACGCGCGTTTTGCGTTCATGTTCGTCGGACTGATGCTGACAATCGCAGTCGACGCTTTCATGAATCTCGAAAAAATCGGAGCCAAGGCCGCTAAGATCTCCGCGGTACTCTGGTGCGTTCTGCTCGTTATTCTGTCAAAAATCGGATACGAGAATCTGCCGGATTTCAAGTCCGTATGGCCCTCAATACTGATTTTCTTCCTGATTTCCGCGGTTCTGCCGTCCTGTATCAAGGCGATGAAAGACCCGGATATCTGCCGTAAAGCCGCATTCGGTCTGTGCGGAATCATCATTGCTGAAGCTGTCGGAAACGGTGTAGTCATGCTCTACGCACTTGATGAAGATGTCGGCGTTGCAAAGAGAAACTCTTACCGTCAGATGATCGAAACATACGAGCCTGCGGTGGAAATTTTCAAAGAAACTGAAGAAGACGACGCTTTCTACCGTGCGGAAAAACTCGAGCATCGCAAGAAAAACGACAATTTCGCTCTCGACATAAACGGTATGTCAAACTCCACTTCCACGCTGAACGCAAAAGCCATCAAGCTGATGAGTCAGTTCGGATATCCGTCGATGTCGCACTGGACTCTCTACGGCGGCGGAACACCCGTAACCGATGCGATTTTTGGTATAAAATACCTCATGGTTGACGACACCGAGGACAACATTCCGGCTTATATTCCGTCAATGTACGAGCTGATCGGTTCGACTGAGGACAGAATTTATGTTTACGAAAACCCGTATTCCCTCTCCATTGCATTCTCCGCAAACGAAAGTATTCTTGAATACGACGCTCCGCCTGTGCCCGAAGAGGGAGAAGATCCCGAAGAAGCGGAAGAAGATGACGACTACATCGAGCCTTTCAGATACATGAACGAAATGCTTGAAGCAATGGTCGGTCATGAGGTTGATGTGTGGAGACGTGTCGATGTTGAATCTTCCGACTATTCCGGATGCGACACTATCTTCGTCGAAGGTCACCGCGGATACGAAAAAACAAGCGATCTGACCGCCAAGCTGACATATTTGCTCAACATTGAGTCCACGGATTCAATATTCCTCTACTTCCCCTCCGGTTATCCGCGTGACGCTCACATCAAGGTGAACGGTGACGATATCGGCGATTACTTCGATAATGAAACCTTTGCCATCCGCGAGATCGGCTCGTTTGAAGAAGGCGAAGAAGTCGAGGTCGGTCTCTATCTTGACGAAGAAAAGATCTACCTCCGCTCGGGCTGTTCGTTCTTCTGGTATTTTGATGAAGAACAGTTCATCGCGGTTATGGAAGAGCTCTCCGAAGGAACACTTGACGCTCATTCCGAAAAGGACACGTATATCCACGGTAATATCACAGTTCCCGCAGGTGATTCCGTTGTGTTCACCACGATTCCGTATGATGCAGGCTGGGAAGTCATGGTTGACGGAAATGAAGTCGAAACAATCTCCGTACTGGACGAAACGCTTCTTGCTTTCAGAATCACGGAAGGCGAGCATACAATCGAGCTCAGCTATAAGCCCGACTGCGTGAAATACGGTCTGATACTGTCAGGTATCGGTATTCTGATATTCATCTATGCCTGCGCCGCTGACTTTATTATCGGCAAAAAGAAAAAAAACGATGAAGACAACATGGTGACTGAAACCGAATCCACGGAAATCATCTCCGACAGTGAGATCGGCACAGACATCGGCAAATCAAACTAAAACAACGAGGCAGAACAAAATGATTGAAACACTCTACGGAAAAATTTTTGAAACCGACGCTGTCGGATGTGTTGTAATAATCGAATGCGCCGGGGTCGGTTATCGCGTTACTGTCACGGCAAACACACTCGCGCATCTTCCCTCTCCGTCATATGCTCCCGACGGCAGTCAGATTGAAGGAAAGCCCGTGCGGATCTACACCCACATGGCAGTCAAAGAGGACGGCGTGGATCTGTTTGGCTTCCACACACGAGAAGAGCTGAATATGTTCCGCCTGCTGATCAGCGTATCGGGAATCGGACCCAAGGCTGCGATGTCGATACTTTCGCTCTTCACTCCCCGTTCTCTCGCTGCGGCAGTTGCGTCAGATGATGTGAAATCCATCTCGCGTGCTCCGGGTGTAGGTGCAAAGACGGCTGCAAGAGTCGCACTTGAACTCAAAGACAAGATCAAGAAAAACTTCCCCTATTTATCAACGGAAGACGACGGAGAGCAGATCGCGGCATCGGCAGTCGGTATGGACAGCGGATCAAACAAGCTGGCTGACGCACGTGACGCTCTGACGGTTCTAGGATATTCACGATCCGAAATCGCTGCGGCAATGAAGAACATCGACATGAACTCCCCCCTCGAAGATATCATCAAAGCCGCTCTTAATATACTGATGAAGAATTAAGCAGCGCAGAAAGGTACTGATAATGGATTCCAACGAATTTGATTTTGAAAACCGGATAATGTCATCAAGCTATGTGGCGGAAGATCAGGAAAACGAAAACTCGCTCCGTCCGCACTCCCTTGAAGAATATGTCGGTCAGGAAAAAGCGAAAGAAAATCTGCGTATTCTGATCAACGCGGCAAAGCTAAGAGGCGAGTGCATCGACCATGTTCTCTTCTACGGCCCGCCCGGACTCGGTAAAACCACGCTTTCCGCAATCATCGCGGCTGAGATGGGCGTAAATCTCCGCATCACTTCCGGACCTGCTATCGAGAAACGAGGAGATCTGGCAGCGCTCTTATCCAATCTCGGTGAGGGGGATGTACTCTTCATCGACGAGATCCATCGGCTTCCTCGCACGATCGAAGAAATTCTGTACCCCGCAATGGAAGACTATGCTCTTGACATCATCATCGGCAAAGGCCCTGCGGCACGGAGCATACATCTCCCCCTTGCACACTTCACTCTGATCGGCGCTACCACACGAGCAGGACAGCTCTCCACACCGCTCAGAGACCGATTCGGCGTGCAGATGCGTCTTGAGTTGTACACCCCCGAAGAGCTCGCGAGCATTATCACACGTTCCGCGTCAATCCTCGATGTTCCGATTGATGACGAGGGTGCGCTTGAGATAGCATCACGATCCAGAGGAACACCGCGTATCGCAAACAGACTTCTGAAACGGGTACGTGACTACGCTCAGGTAAAGGGCGACGGACGCATTGATCTCGAAGTTGCTAAATACGCGCTCGATATGCTGGAGATCGACGAGCTTGGACTTGACAACACCGACAAGCGTATGCTTGAAACGATCATCCGATTCTACAACGGCGGTCCTGTCGGTCTTGAAACGCTCGCCGCAACGATCGGTGAAGAAGCCATCACGCTTGAAGATGTATGCGAACCGTATCTCTTACAGATCGGATTCCTCGCAAGAACACAGCGCGGCAGAATGGTCACACGACTCGGCTACGAGCATCTCGGCATTCCCTACCCGAACAATCCCGATTCGACCGAGCCAGTGGGACAGATCTCTCTTATCGAAGAGAATGAATAAAATCAAATATCGGCTGATATGATCTGAAGCGGTCTGTCAGCCGATTTTTTTGCTGATTGCTATTGACAACTGTATATACCTGTGCTATACTATATACAGTTGTATAAGGTATTTACAAAACAGAAAGTGAGGAAGCAAAATGAAAAACGAACCGAAAGACCGATTTGTCCA
Source organism: uncultured Ruminococcus sp. (assembly GCA_964588425.1). Classification (GTDB taxonomy): domain Bacteria; phylum Bacillota; class Clostridia; order Oscillospirales; family CAG-272; genus UMGS1696. Next base: position 7,299 of record CAZPPN010000077.1, read on the forward strand.
CAGACTGCCCGATGCGGAGCTTGACATCATGCTGGTACTGTGGAAGAGCGCCGAGCCGTTGAAGGTGTCTGACATCCACGCCGCTTTGCAGAACATCCGACCGTGTTCCAAGCCTGCCGTTCATACGCTGATAGAACGTCTCGGGACAAAAGATTTCGTCCGTATCGAAACAATTGACGCGCCGACGCCGTACAAACTGATCTCTCCGCTTGTTAAAGAAAGCGAGTACCGCGCATCGGAAAGTGATACATTCGTTGAAAAGCTGTGCCGCGGCAACTGGAAAACTCTGATTGCCACACTCGTTGACACGGGAAAAATCTCAAAGAACGATATTGACGACATAGCCGAGCTTATCAGAGATTGTGCGGAGAACAACGCGGAGGAGAAATGAAATGACTGATTTCATTATATCACTGCTCATACTGTCCGGAGTCATGTCGGCAGTTATCGTACTTGCTCTGGCTTTTCTCAGATCAGGTGTAAAAATCTCATCTTCCGCTGTATACGGAATCTGGCTGATTATTATTATCCGCCTCGCGTTTCCCGTATATACTCTGCCGCCGCTGTTTGAATTTGATCTGCCTGTGCGTGAAACACATTCGGATGTACTGCCGGGTATACTATCGACTGAACCGCCGAGTGTACAGGATGAATATATTCCTCTGCCCTCATACGGTACGCCCGAATTCATCACACCCGAGAACACGGACACATCCCAGCCATCCGCTGATTATTCCGATGAAATCACCGAACAGCCTGAGATCAGCAGAGCGGT
>CAZPPN010000078.1:0-8038 GCA_964588425.1 uncultured Ruminococcus sp.
ACGACGGTCTGATCGAATCTCTCGATATCGTTGCAATCGTTACAGAGATCATGGCGGAATTCGACGTTGAAATCACGGTTGACGATCTTATCCCCGACAACTTCAACTCCGCGGATGCGATCCTCTCCATGATTAACGAAAAGCTGAGCTGATGTACTTTATTTCGGGAACATTCATACTCTTTCTCGCGCTGTCCGTTTTGCTGTATTACATATTCCCGGACAGGCTGAAATGGACGGTTCTCCTTGCCACGAGTGCTGTGTTTTATCTCTCGGGCGGGCTGGCTGCGGGACTGTATCTCCTGTTCACCGCCGCAACGACTTACACAGCCGCACTCATTTTAGACAGGCTGAATGTGATCCGCGCGGATATTCCGAAATCCGAGAAAGAGCTTCACGAAAAAAACAAACGTCAGAAAAAATCCGCTGCCGCAGTATGTCTCATCCTCAACTTCGGGATGCTGTTCATGCTGAAATATCTCGGATTCACACTCGACTGGGTCGGCGGTATCATCGAACATCAGATTGCACATCCCGACTTCATCATGCCGCTCGGCGTATCTTTCTTCATCTTCCAGTCGAGCGGATATGTCATCGATGTTTACCGTGACAAATACAGAGCGGACAGGAATTTTCTGAAATATCTGCTGTTCGTTTCGTTCTTCCCTCTCATGGTGCAGGGACCTATCTCCCGGCATGACAGACTCGCGTCTCAGCTCACGGAAGGACACCGCCCCAACTGTGACAATCTGAAAAACGGTATCCAGCGGATCATGTGGGGTTACTTCAAAAAAATGGTGATTGCCGACCGTGCAGCCGTTGTTGTGTCATCTTTCTTTGCGGATTATGATTCACACGGCGGTGCTGTCGCGGCTTTTGCTGTGCTGATGTACTGCATCAACCTCTACTGCGATTTCTCTGGCGGAATTGATATCACAATCGGCTCAGCGCAGCTCTTCGGCATCACGCTTGAAGAAAACTTCAGCCGTCCGATCTTTGCGACATCTCTCGCGGAATACTGGAGAAGATGGCACATCACACTCGGCGGCTGGATGCGTGACTATGTGTTCTATCCGCTCTCGCTCTCCAAAACATTCGGAAAGATCGGAAAATGGGCGCGCGGTCGATTCGGCGGAAAAGTCGGCAAGATCCTGCCTACTGCTATGGCTACGTTCATTGTATATTTCATCATCGGAATCTGGCACGGCGCGAATTTCCGCTACATCGCCTACGGTTTCATGAACGGCACGATCATCACCTCATCGCTTCTCCTTGCCGGAACTTATTCGAAACTCAGAGAAAAGCTGAAAATCAATCAGGATTCCGCTCCGTGGCGTATTTTCTCGATCGCACGCACCTGCTTCATTGTATTCCTCGGACGTTACATCACACGCTCTCCGCGGCTTCTTGTCGGACTTGAGCTGATAGGACGCACGCTGAATCCGTTCACTTTCGGGTTTTCCGAGATTACGGGAGGCGCGCTTCTCACATTCGGTCTCACGGCGGCTGATTTTGCGATAATTGCCGTATCGTGTGCCGTAATGCTCGGAGTCGAATACTTCTGCGAATATCACGGACCGCTGAACGAAATTCTTTCGAAGAAAAATGCGTTCGTGCAGTGGATTCCCATGGTCATGATCATGCTGGCGATCCTTTTCTTCGGCATCATGCGTGGAAGCTACATTTCATCCGAATTTATCTACAAACAATTCTGAGGAGATTTTTATGACATCGAAAAAATGGCTCGTTATGTTCGTCTCCACAGTTTTAATGATCGTCATCCTGCTCGCCGGGTTCAATATTCTCACAGACCCGTTCGGAGTGTTCGGCGATCTCCTGTTCGATTGGACATCCTATAACGCGACCAACAATCCGCGTACGGCTAAAATCACGTATCTCGACCGACATCACGAGGAATACGATTCGTACATTCTCGGATGCTCGTCGACGTCTTCTTTCCCGGTTGACGCATTGAATACAGTATTCGGCGCGGATTTCTACAATCTTATAACATACGGTGCGGATATGTACGACTGCGAGAAAATGGCGGAGTACATAATCGAAAACTACACGGTGAAGAATATCGTGCTGAATGTCTATCTCGACAACGGCGTTCACTATGATGTCGAGTCAAACGGATACACCCACGCAATGCTTCCGCGTGTTGTCGGATCGGGTGTCACGGATACCGCCGAATTCTACTCACGTTTTCTGTTCGCCAATCCGTCATACGGCATCGCAAAGATCGACTCATATTTGAACGACAAATATCTCGCCGAGTCTTTTGATGTGTTTGACGAAAAGACAGGTGCATACGACAAAAAGAAGCGTGACGCAGAGCCGATCGGCAGTCTTGAAGAATACTATAAGGCATATCCCGCGTTTGCGAACTATCCTGCAGGCAGCGGATATCTTCTTCCCGAGATTGAAGAATGCATGGCAAGTGTCAGCCGTATCAAAAAGCTATGCGAGGACAGCGGAGTGAATCTAACCGTTGTGACAGCTCCCGTTTACTGGGAATATCTCGATAACTTCGCAATGGATGATGTGATTCATTTCTACAAAAGTCTTGCAGAAGTCACGGATTACTGGGATTTTTCCTACTCATCCGTCAGCTTTGAGCCGAGATATTTCTATGACGAGACCCACTTCAGAAATGCAGTCGGTTATATGGTAGCCGCGCGCATTGCAGGGGATGAACTCAAGCCCACTCTGCTCTCGCAGACAATTCTTGAAGAAAACGGCATAGACAGCGGTGCGCTTCAGTACATCCCCGAGGATTTCGGATACTATGTAACAGCCGACAACGCGGATGCTTATTTTGAAACCTACTCCGATACCTCACCGCTTAATGTGGATGATATTTCCGCTGAAGTTCCGATTCTGATGTACCACCACATCGCGGAAGGCGAGACGAATTTTGTCACCGTCACTCCCGAAGAATTCGATGATCAGATGCGGACTCTCTGTGATAACGGCTACACGGCAATCTCGCTTGCCGAGCTGTATTCATATGTCATGCACGGCACGGAGCTTCCCGAAAATCCGATCGTTATCACATTCGACGACGGCTACCTGAGCAATTACGAATACGCTTACCCGATTCTCGAGAAATACGGGATGTGCGGAACAATCTTTACAATCGGCTATGCTGTCGGCGCTGATACGTACAAGGATACCGACGTGCAGATCATTCCTCATTTCGGTGAAGCAGAAGCACGGGAGATGGCGCAGTCGGGTGTGATCGACATCCAGAGTCACACATATGAGATGCACGAGAATCCCGACTATGAGACCGACGAGGTGCGCGAGAACATGGCACGGCTCGACGGCGAGAGCATGGATAACTACATTGATGCCCTGCGTTACGATATCTCAATAAGTATGGCATCGCTTAAAGAAATCACGGGCAAACGTGTATTTGCGCTGTCGTTTCCGAACGGATATCACAACGATCTCGTCCGTGCGATACTCAACGAAGAGCAGATACCTGTCACACTATCAATCGACAACAAGATCAATACAGTAATCAAAGGACTTCCGCAGTCACTCACCGCGCTCGGCAGAATCAATGTCGTCGGTGGAAAAAGCGGTGCGGATCTTATCGAAATGATCGATTCACTCCGCCGCTAATGCATACAAAACAACAGAATATTCCTTTTATTGTCATTATTCAACAAATTCACGACCTATTTTTCTCTGTTTTTTCTGAATAAATTATTCAATTAATATTGTATTAACAAAGAATTTATGATATTATATTAATTGAATTAAATAACAAAAGCAGAGGTGCAGATCCGATCAAGCTGTTTTGCCAAGTCTTTGGGAAGGATTTTTGAGACAGCGCAGGCGTATCTGCCGAGGGGGGATTCCCAGTCCTGCCCGGTCAGCGGTGAATACGGGATGGCAAAAGAAGCTGTCGGGCACATACCGGAGATATACTTCACAAAACTGCAGGTAGCTGCTGAGCTTCTCGACGGAGAGGATATGTTTGAAGCGGCGGTGAAGCAGAAAAGTCTGTCGTTCGAGCATCTGATCACAATGCTGTCAAGACTTGCGGAGTATTATTCATCAAAAGGTGAATACGACAAGGCAAAGATTGAGCTGAAAGCTGCGATCGAGGTATATGACGCATTCCGCGATGATTTTGCGACGAAGTACACGCACAGGCTGCACGACTGGTACGGCGAATTAAGGGAACGTATCGTCAAACAGCTTGCGGAAATTGAAAATATGTAAAAAAATTCGGCAGGGTACCGTTTTTCGATATCCTGCCGTTTGTTTTATATTAAATTATACCGGGAAGAATTCCTCTTCAACTCTTGCGCAGATCCAATGATATACGGGAAGGTGGAGTTCCTGTACGCGGTATGTTTCGGTATCACCTACGTGAATCTGAACATCTGCGAGAGCGTCGAGCTTGCACGCTTTTTCGCCTGTCATTGTAATAACCTTGACGCCCTTGATCTTCGCGATCTGGGATGCATACACTACGTTCTTGGAGTTGCCGGATGTGCTGATGGAGATGAGCACGTCGCCTTCCTTAGCGATTGAGTAAACAGCCTGAGCGTAGAGCATTGCAGGTTCTACGTCGTTCGCGAATGCTGTGGAGAGAGCGTTCTGTGAATGGAGAGACATTGCTCCGAGACCGCACTGGAGATTGTCAGCGAGGAAGTCGGCGTTGTCGGGGAAAAGTTCAGCGAGTTTTGCTCTGTCTTCAGCAGGAACGGGACGCTTCTTGATGAATCCCTTCATAAGTTCACCAACGATATGATCGGCATCGGATGCGCTTCCGCCGTTTCCGCAGGTATATACGCACTTGCCGTTCTTATATGCTTCGATGATAAGATCAGCCGCTTTTACGATTTCGTCCTTGCAGCCTGCGAGACCCGGATAACGGGCAACGAGTTCGTTGATTGATTCCATATTTATTACCTCAGATTTTTAATTATTTGTCGATGGAGAGAGCGAGAGAAAGAGCCGCGCGGTCACCGATATCGTCACCGAGTTCAGCGGGAACTACCTTGCAGGCGGAAAGGCTGAACGGGAGGCACTCTTCCTTGAGGATCTTTTCCATAGCAGGTCTTACGAGAGCTGCGTCACGCTGGAAAATGCTTCCGATTACGATGCATTCGGGGTTGAGAATATCAATCAGGATTGCGAGTCCGCGTCCGAGCATCTCACCGCAGAGTTCGTACACCTTGATAGCTGTCGGGTCGCCGTTCTTTGCTGCGATCGCAATTGTTTTTGCGGTTACTGTATCAAGTTCATCCATGCTCTTGCAGTATCCTACCGACTTTCCCATCTGAAGCTGTTCGATAGCCATTGTCTGTCCCATCATAGCGATACCTGCGCCGCTTGCAAAGCCTTCGAACGATCCTTGCTTACCGTAACCGACAGGACCGTAGGGATCCATTCTTACGTGTCCGACTTCGCCTGCGTTGCCGTTTGCGCCGTTATATATCTTACCGTTGATGATTATGCCGGCACCCATACCTGTCCCGAATGTAAGGAAGATCATGTTTTCAGTTCCGCGGCCTGCACCGAATGCCCACTCAGCGAGAGCGCAGGCATTTGCGTCGTTGCATACGATTGCAGGGATACCGAGTCTGTCCTCAACCATACGGACGATCTCGATATTGTCCCAGCCGGGAAGGTTCGGGGGAGACTGGATGATTCCTCTCTTGGGATCAAGCGGACCGCCGCAGCTTATGCCTGCAGAAACTACCTTTTCCTTAGCGAGCTTCATGATGTTTTCCGCTTCGTCAAGGATAGTTGCGATAGTTTCGTCAACAGTAGTTGTGGGGAACTTTACTTTCTGGAGTACATTGCCCTGTTCATCGCCGAGAACGACAGCACATTTTGTACCGCCGATGTCGATTCCTATGTAATTTTTCATGATTTTACCTCATTTGATTATTTTCGAACATAATAATTATACCACGTGAGGCACTGTGAGTCAAGCCGGAATCTGTTATAACGGACAAAATTAATAGCTGCTATTCTGTATCTCAATAGCAGCTATACAAATTATCTTTCTCCGGGAGCCGGCGGGGGATCAAGAGGTACCGATTCATAGAGATCCGGAAGCGGAATGCCGCTGTATTTTCTCTTGATATGGTCTATATAGTAAATCATGGTCTTATTGTAACTCGAAAGATTTCCCTCTGCTCCTCTGTCAGGCATTATTTCGCAATGCTTAATCATATACTTTTTCGCATAAATCATCGCACGGTCGGCGCACTTTTTGATTTCGGCGCATATCTCTTCCGAAAGCTCAGACTTTTTGCTGTACGGACTGATCAGCTCTTCCATTGCGGTAAGTTCAATCCAGCTGTCATAATGAAGAAGTGTTGTCTCGATGCGGTTGACCGTCAAAGCAAGGAAGCGTTTTCCTTTTTCAGATGAGCTGTCGTAAAGCGATTTAAACATATCAAGGCAATTCTGATATCTTGCACGACCTTCGAGGTTGCACTCTCTGCTCCGAAGCAGACCGGGTCTGGCACTTTCCTCGGGTTCAGTGAACCAACAGCCGACATAGCAGAAGCTAAAACACGGGTTTCAAGTGAAGCGGTGTTGAGTGCTTCTTCGGCTTCGGCAAATCCTAACGGATCTGAAATACCGTAGTAAACAGCGCAATTCTTGTAGTACTCTGCCAGATCTACTGACGGATCAATCGCGCAGTCTGCGAAATATCTGATCGTGACCGCATTTTCGGCGTTTCTCCAATGGTTTACACAGACTTCATGAGAATGTCTGTCGTCGGAACTGTTTTTGAGAAGCGTCACAAGATCGTAGAGCCCACGGCAATGATTCTGTATTACATACATATCCCCGTCACATTCAGCCCAGCTATAATATGTTGTGCGCTTTGTGTCAGGATGTCCGGAGCTCATCTTGTCGATATTCTCAAAACTGCCCTTTGAACCGTAATTCGGCAAATATGAAATCTCATATTTTTCCGAAACATTTTTCTCAAGTACGGGATAAAGAACATTCAGAACTATTAAGTCGGGGACATAGATACCGAGACGGAGCTGTGTATCGGGATATTCCTGCGAAAGCTGATCCATAGTTTTGAGATTTGCTTCCACATACTTAAACGCACCGAATGCCTTAGCGTATCTTGTACAGTCTGCAATTCTTTCTTCACATTCAGCGGTGAGGCAATCTTCTCCGAATATTTCTTTGATTCTTTCGGTAAGGCGTTCTCTGCTGATATCCAGCTTATCAAAACCTTCTTCTCCGCACATTTCCATAGTAACAAGTTCAAGTGTGGAAATACCCGGATAATCGCTCAGGATCTCACGTGCGACAGGCAAAGCATCTTCGCCGTACTGTGCCGCTTCATAAGAAAACTCTACTCTGAGTCCGACGCGCACCGATTCTTTTATCAGCTCACGAAGCCAGAATTTCGCAACATCGGAATTCTTCTGAGCATCGTTGAAATACGGTTCGGCTTCCGGCATACAGAAGATTTCTTCATTTCTGATTTTTTCTTTCACCAAAGCATTTCCGGGAATCGTATGAGGGCATCCGTAGAAGAAATGACCGGCAGTCTGTCCTTTTTCGGAAACACAGCACCACTGTCCGCCATAGCTGTGATAAACAATCGTATTAAATTTCATCCTTGCAAGATTTCTTATGTATTTCTTTGCTTCGGACAAAGTATATGAGCTTATATCCATCGGGAAATTAATATGCTGACGGATACCGCGCTTCTTCAAAACAGGATTTACCTTGGTGGGATTCGCATCAAAAACCACTGATGAGATCGTATCGTTTTCGGGAATCACCGGACCGGTCACTTCGAATCGGAATCCTATCTTCTCGAGCATATCGTAAATACCGCATGAAAGACCGTCAGCCGATGAAGCCGACACACAGGCACAGCCGTCGGAAAAATAAACAGACCACGCACCGCTTTCAAGGGAACTGTCTTCTGCAAGCTGAATCTCAAAATCAGCCGAGCACGCAGACGGCAAAGTATCATTAAAATACGCGTCGCTTACATACGGCATTGCTCTCAGCAGATAACG
>CAZPPN010000079.1:0-1376 GCA_964588425.1 uncultured Ruminococcus sp.
ACCTTCAACGATGGAATAACCCATGCCGAGGAAGATGTCTTCAAGCTGACGCTGAACGAGAGCGAGAGGATGGAAGTGACCTGCATCTGTCTTCTCGCCGGGGATTGTTACGTCAAGGCTTTCGGATTTCAGCTTTTCGTCAAGTTCAGCAGCACGCTTTGCGGAAGTGAGCTCTTCAATCTTTGCTTCGATTTCAGCGCGTACATCATTTGCGAGCTGACCAATCACGGGACGTTCTTCGGCAGAGAGCTTGCCCATGCCGCGAAGAACAGCAGTAAGCTCGCCTTTTTTACCGAGGTATTTGATACGAAGCTCTTCTATGTCGGCGTTTGTATCCGATAAAGCAAGAAGAGCCTCAGATTTGATTTTTTCGAGGGTTTCTCTCATATTTTCTGATCCTTTCAGATATAATTTTACTAAAATAAAAAAATCCCGATGGTATAATATTACCAAAGGGACGACAAAAAGCCGCGGTACCACCCGTATTCCGTGAAAAACACAGCACTCATACGGCTTAACGCGCCGCAACGTACAGAACTACATTGTCACCCTGTCCGCTTTTGTACGGTTGTACACTCGGAAGTGAAAGCAAAGCACAAATGCCATACCGCTTCTCAGCCAACGGGGCGGTACTCTCTTTGACAAAAAAGATGCCGTGCACTCTTCCTCACAGCGTTTGACGCGATCCGAAAACGAACCGCATAATATTTCTTTTACATTATAACATTAAATCTGTAAATATGCAAGAGTTTCTCGGAAAAAAACACAAATAAAGTATTAATGTATTCAATTGACAATGAGAGGCAGATGTGATATACTTGAAATACAGTATAAATCAGAATGAGGAGTACAACATGATTATTGATGACCACAACCACGCGAATTACAGACACCACGATTTCGATAAAACCATCGAAAATATGGACAGATACAATATTGACGTAACATGGCTTCTGTCATGCGAAATGCCGCTTTCCGAATGGGATCCGTACAGCGCAACCGAAAAAGGCGGTTTTACAGATAAAGCCGCAATGCCGTTTTCCGACGTTCTTGAGTTCAAGCACAGACGCCCCGAGAGATTCGTTATCGGATACGCTCCCGACCCGCGCGACCCTTATGCGATCGACAAGCTCGATTCCGCAGTTGAAACACACGGCGTGCAGATCTGCGGTGAGCTGAAATACAGAATGATGCTCGATGACTGGGACGCGATTGATTTGTACCGTTACTGCGGAGAGAAGAATCTGCCTGTTCTCGTGCATCTCGACTATCCGATCCCTCGTCCGTGGAGATTCCCGAGACATCACTATTGGTTCGGCGGCGGAATTGATTCGCTTGAAAGATGCCTTGAGCTTTGTCCCGAGACCACATTCATC
>CAZPPN010000079.1:1386-8029 GCA_964588425.1 uncultured Ruminococcus sp.
ACGCTCCCGGATTCTGGGCACATATTTCTGATGATGACGGATACATGAAAGCGTCATATCCCGAAGGCGGCGTAGTACCGGGCGGAAAAGTCGAAAAGCTCATGCGTAAATACAAGAACCTCTACTGCGATATCTCCGGTCAGTCAGGCTGTCACGCACTCTCACGCGACCATGAGTATACAATGAAGTTCATCGACGAATTCCAGGACAGAATCATGTACGGCAGAGACGTGTACGATAACCGACATCAGGAATTTTTGTATTCTCTCGGACTGGAGAAAGATGTGCTTGAGAAGATCCTCTCCGGCAACGCACTCCGCCTCGTACCGCTGAAGAAGTAAGCATAGCAGATAAAAAATATAAACTTGCCGCTTTCACTTGACAAAACGCTTCCGAATATGTTATAATTACAAAGCATATTGGGGTATCGTCAAGCGGTAAGACACAGCACTTTGACTGCTGCATTCGCTGGTCCGAATCCTGCTACCCCAGTTGAATAAAATCCGTGTTCGTAAGAATGCGGTTTTTTGTTTATTGCGAACCTGTGATATGTTAGTATCATATTACAACTTTGCGGTTATTGTATTTGTATAACTGGTGTGATAAAATACAATTGCAGAAAGGAGATATATTTATGTATCATCTTAATAAATTTTGTAATATTATTTGTGAATTAAGAAAAGAACGCGGATGGACTCAAACAATCCTTGCTGAAAAACTCGGCATTGCTCCTCAGTCTATATCAAAGTGGGAATGTGGTATCGGTTACCCTGATGTGACGTTGTTTCCAATTATTGCAGAGCTTTTTGATGTTCCGATTGGAGTTCTTTTCGGCGAAACAAGTGTGGAGGAAGATGTGAAAACCAGTCTTGATAATGAACGCAAATTTGTTTTTGAACCGGTAAACAGAATTGAAATTATGGTTGGTAACCAATGTCAGATAGAAGTTATTGATGAAGTAAGAGAACATTCGTCAGTATATGTACAGGGGGATACCAGCTTTATTGATTATTTTTCTGTTGAGAAAACAGATGGAAAGCTATTTGTAAATGTAAAGAACCCGACTGGATCAGATACACATTGGTCACCGTATGATAGAGGGAACTACAATAAAGACAATAAGATAATTATTTATTCCGGTGTTTCGGAATCTTGCTGCTATGTGGTAAATTATCTGGATCTTTGTATGTATGATTGCCTTACAACTGATAATACCAATAAGTGGGTTTGTAAAAAAGAATATAATATATAATGAGAGATTTCTCCGTTTTTCTGCCTTTTTCACAATCTGCACAGTCATATTGAATTTCTCTTAAATTTCTGCTATAATAAAACCAAGTCATATCAAACAAAACGGAGGTAACAAAAATGCTCTGTCTGCGCCGACTCGATCCGTCTGACGGGGAAGAGATCTACATCATGCTGCAGGAGATCGCGCGTGATGATAACGGATTCCGCAATAAAGCAAATGGCATGACTTTTGACGAGTATAAAGCATGGCTTACAAAGGAATACGCTGTCGACTGCGGAAAGCTGGAAGACTGGATGGTTCCGCAATCGTCTTACTGGCTCTGTGATGATAACAGACCTGTCGGATATGGGAGAATACGCCATTATCTCAACGACGCCCTTCGCGAAAACAGCGGTCATATCGGCATTACGGAAGTGCAGATCTCCGCGCGTGAGGACAACATACCCTCGAACAAAGTGATCGTAAGAAACGGCGGTATCCTTCAGAGAATGACAAACGGCAAGTTTTTCTATAAAATATTTCTTGAATAAGACTGAATCAAAAGGAGCTTCGAGTTATGAGTACAACATCACGTATGCTTACCGTAAATAAACTCCGCGCTGACCATGTTATTGACTTCGCGGCTGAAGAGCTGAAAAAATATCTCCGCATGATGATGCCTGACTGCGGTGAGATCGACATTCTGTATACCCCCGATGCCGCAGGCGGATTCCGTCTCGGACTGCTTGAAGACTTCGGTCTCGATACAACCGAAGCAGAGGATGCCGCTTTTGATGATGTCGTGCATATTGAAACCGACTGCAGCGGTGGAATCCTCGCCGGAAGTAATCCGAGAAGTGTGCTGTTTGCGGTCTACCGTTACCTCAAGGAAAACGGATGCCGATGGCTGTATCCCGGTATCGACGGCGAGTACATCCCGATCACCGCAATCCGTCCGATATCGTATCATCATAAAGCCGACCACCGTTTCAGAGGTCATTGCAATGAAGGCGCGGAATTCCAGCAGAGCATGATCGAGACGATAGACTTTTTCGCAAAGCTCGAAATGAATGTCTATATGCTTGAGTTTGATATCCCGTTCACTTATTATAATACATACTACACTCATCACAATAACGAGAATAACCGTCCGCCTGAGCCTGTCACTCCGGAAACAGTTCTGCAATGGAAGAGACAATGCGAGGCTGAGATATCCAAACGCGGTCTCCAATTCCACGACATGGGACACGGCTGGACTGCTGAACCATTCGGAATTTCATCCACAACAGGCTGGGCAAGATCCGAACAGGTGCTCGACGAAGATAAAACCAAATATCTCGCAATGCTTGACGGAGAGAGACAGCTTTTCCACGGAGTTCCGCTGAATACGAATGTGTGCATGTCAAATCCTGAGGTGAGAACGATAATGGCTCAGTCAATTGCCGATTACGCCGAGTCTCACCGCAACGTAACTTATCTCCATGTCTGGCTTGCCGACGGATCGAGGAATCATTGCGAATGTGAAGAATGCCGTAAAATGCGCCCGTCGGATTATTACATCATGATAATGAACGAGCTTGATGAAGAACTTACACGCCGCAATCTCAGCACAAATATCGTTTTTATCGCGTATGTTGATACTCTGTTTGCGCCTCAGACCGAGAAAATCAATAATCCCGAAAGATTTGCATTGCTCTATGCGCCGATCCAGCGTTCGTACACAAGCAGCGTTTATCCCGAAAATATCACCGAAACACCGGAATATATCCGAAATAAATGGGAAACACCCGTGACAGCAGAAGAGAACGCCGCATTCCTGCTCGACTGGCAGAAAGTGTGGAAAGGCCCGTGCTTCTGCTACGAATATCATTTCTGGAGACATATGTGCCTTGATCCCGGAATGATGTCGATCAGCCGCCGTATTTACGAGGATGTGCTGTCGATGAAAGAGATCGGAATCGACGGTATTGTTGAGGACGGATCGCAGAGATGCTTCTTCCCGAACGGATTTGCACTTTATATTTACGCTGAAACTCTGCTCAGACGTGACTGCGATTACGATAAAGTGATCGAGGATTATTTCTCACACGCTTACGGAGAATGCCGGTGTGAAGTTCTCGGGTATCTGAACGGAATCAGCGAGGCATTCGATTTCGCATACATGGAAGGCGAGCGATCAGCAGACACAGCACGCGGACATCTCTACAACCCCGATCACGCAGAGAATCTTAGAAAGATATCGGAAATCGCGGAAAAAGAACGCATGACGGCAGAGAAGCACAGAGTCATGCCGTACCGCGTTCAGACCGTGTCAATGAGACTTCTTCTCCGCCACGCCGAATTCTGTGATAAACTGTCGCGGATCATGATAGAGAAAGCTCAGGGCAGGGATCAGACAGCTCATGAAATGTGGGAAAGATTCCGCGATGATTTCGGCAGATACGAATTTGAAATAGAAAGATATTTCGATCAAGGAATGATGATGACGATGCTCTCCGTGTAACTGAATAAACAGAAAACTCTCTAACCGATGTTTGATCGGAAAGAGAGTTTTTATGTTCAGCTTGATATGTCGGACAATTATTCAGCGATCATGATGTACTTCTTCATGAGCTTTTCGGCACGCGCGGAGATGAGGTCAACTTCTTCCTTGGTTGCATAACCGTTGATGTACTGGAACATAAGCTCGCCGTCCATCTGAGCCTGACGGTTGTGAACGGGGAAGTAGTTTTCCATAAGGAAGGATGCGTACTTCTGGAGTCTGTGTTCACCTACAAGACGGTATTCGAGAGAGATTGTGTCAACTGCAACGGAATACTTGTCCTTGATCGCTTCAATGATGGATGCTCTTTCGTTTTCCTTTGCGAATACGATTGTGGAGCAGATAGCGGCATTTCTGTTGTGTTCTGTGGAACCGTGGCTGTCTGTGGAACCTACGATCGGGTGAACTCTGCCTTCTCTGTATTCATCATAGTAGAGAGCAGTCTGGAAGCCGTTGTGTTCAAAGTAGTTTTCACCGCCGAGAACTTCGAACGCATCAAAAGGATGAGTCTTGAGCATATACTTGGTGAATTCTTCGGGGATCTGCCAAACGGGACAGTTCCAGTACGGATGAGCGAAAACACCGAGACCGCCGGCTTCTCTGATCTTGTCGAATGCCCAGCAGCATACAGCATACCAGCGGCTGTCTACATACTCGGGAAGCTCGTCTTTGAACTTAGCTTCAAGCTCATCGAGTTCCTTGTTGTACTGTTCCATAGGAACGATATCGGGAGGAGTGATTGTCTCATCAAAGCGGCGCTTGTCGAGGGCTCCGTTTGTTTCGTAGTAGTTTTCCTTGACTTCAAGAAGACCGTTTACGGAGAAAAGACCGCCCGCATTTACGATATGTACGTCTGTCTGGGGAAGATGTACTTCTTCACCGGGGAGAATGTTGAGCGCAATATTGACATCCTTGTAAGCGTCGATAGCTTCAAGAGAGGGATAATAACGGCCGTGGTCTGTTACAACGATGAAGTCATAACCCTTTTTGCGGTAGTTGGCGCAAACGAAAGCGGGAGCTTCGCGTCCGTCAGAACGGCAAGTGTGCATATGAAGGTCACCGCGGAGAGGATAACGGCAGGCGAGATCAGCTTCAAGCGCATAGATGCAGAGTCTTACAAGCTCGCGGTCGTCCTTGCGGATGAAAACAGCGTGCTCACATTCGGATGATGCGGTAAATTTGAATCTCAGGCATCCGTCATCACAGGGATTGACGTCGATGACCTGATCCATGTGTGTGAGATAACCCTGACGGTCAAAGCGACGAACAACGATTTTATATTCACCTTTGAAAGAGACGTGATCACCAAGCGGTTTTACAGTAAATTCTACTTCTTTACCTGCCGGGAAAACCATAGGGTAAATTTCGTAATTGTAGAGTTCGTATTTCATTTCCATAATTAATTCCTCCGTGGAAAATATGTTGCAGATGTATTATAGTACCGAAATTTCGATAATTCAATAGTGTTTGTGATTTATCCGACAAGAATAACCGAATTATTCAGCTTCAAATGTGATGAGCTCACTGGAGAGGGAAGAGGGAATATTGACTCTGATTCCGCTGTTCACAAGCTCGTATCCGCTTACAACAGCAGATGTTCTTGTGTTGTCGAAGTATACGCGGTAATTCTTGCTGATATCGAGTCCCTTGGGATGAACGGTTACAGGTTCACCTGCACTGCACGCGAGAGTGAATACGCCGAGTACACCCTTTGTCATGTCGTCGGAAGCAAGTTCCATAACAGCAAGCCCGTTCTTTATTGCCTGTTTGGAGTCGGGAGTGTGGTGATAAATCTTTGACGAAGGGAGAATGGGACGGATGAATTCTTTGTAAAGATCGGTGCTGTGCTTGATGAATTCAAATACCTGCGGATTCATTTCGGCATCGCGCGGTCCAAATACGTTGAGCGAGATATGACCGAACATTGCGTTTCTCATGTGGAGATCGAGAGAAGCGTATGTGTGGCATCCCATACCTGCAACAAGACGGTCGACTCTTTCAGGCGGAAGTGCCATTGTCATGCCGTTTGTGATGAGAACCGATCTCGGCGGAACCTGCCAGTCGGATACCCATGTGTGATTGAAATTCGATACCATTCCAACGTCAGTACGACCGCCGCCGCCCGCGCAGTTTTCGAATACAACATTCGGGAATTTCTTCTTGAGATTGTTGTACAGCTTGTAGAAGCCTTCAACCTGCTTGACAGATCTGCACTCGCGTCTGCCGTCAGTTTCGCCGACATGGAAGAAATCGTATCCGCTTACATTGTAGTCCACGCGTAACAGATCAAGCTCGTATTCGCTGATAACACGTGATGCCTCAGCTTCTGCCCACTCGAGAGCTTCGTGGATGGAGAGATCGATATAACCGATCTGCTTGCCGCCCTTGATGTTGGTCGGGAACCATTCCGGATGATCCTTGTACGCATTTGTCAAGTGACCAATTCTCTCAACTTCAAGCCAGAGAGCGAATTTTATACCCTTTTCGCGGCAGTAATCCCTGATTTCCTTGAGTCCGTTCGGATATCTGTCTTTATTGTAATACCAGTCGCCGGCATAAGGACCCCATTCCATTTCCTTTGTCGGAGGACAGTACCAGCCTGCGTCGATGATGAAAATCTCAGCACCTGCGCGAACCATCTGATCGATGAACTGCTTTGTTGTGTCAACGTTCATATCATGTTCGGCGCCCAGGCCGGCTCCAACGAGACAAGCGTTTGTGATCTTTTCCGTAGACTTGAATACTGTATTTCTGAGGTGCTCGTGCATCACGTTTACAGCATCATCGTGGTCGCCGCTTACCATACCGATGTATACAACGGGGGATTTGTATGTTGTTCCAGCATCAATTACCGTAAGCGGCTTGTAGGA
>CAZPPN010000080.1:0-7994 GCA_964588425.1 uncultured Ruminococcus sp.
GGTGTACCGACAACTTCGGAGATCCATGCTGCGCCCCAGTGAGCCTTCTTCGGTTTTGCGTCGATACCGCCGATTGTGTCGATGTTCCATGCGATCTGCTGGAGAGCGAAGTTTGTATTGCGGTTTGCGATAGACTGAGCTTCACCGTGCTGGATAGCTGCGTGATAGTATGCTTCCTTGATGCTGCATCCGCAGAGGATATCGTGGAAGTGGTTGAAGAGGATATTCTTCCATGCGCGTTCGTATTCGGCTGCGGGATACTGTGTTCCGAGAAGAGAACCGGAAAGAACGGAATACTTTTCTGCAGCAACTACTGCATTTTCGCTCTTGCGGTTGTTTGTCTTGACTTCGGAGAATGCGCTGTAACAGCCCTTTGCGTGGAACTGAAGGTCATCGTGGATTGTAACGAGATCTCTGTCCTTAACAGCTTCAAAGTATTCGTCGGGTGTAGAGTAGATATGAGTGTTCAGATCAAGATCCTTGTTCATCTGTTCAATGAGCTTGATTGTGGGGCCGCCGCCGTGGTTGCCGACACCATAGAACGCCATCATTTCATACTTTGTCGCCATATTATCAACATCAGCGAAATCGCCGAAGCAATCCTGAGTGATGTTATAGCGGATCGGAATACGGTATGTAGTTACCTTGGATCCGTCGTCGCTTTCCCATACGAAGAGGTGTTCGGGAAGATTCTTTTCGTGCGGACCGGGACGCATGAATATATAGTTGTCCATGCCGCTGTTCTTCAGGATCATCGGGATGGAACCGTTGTGACCGAAGGAGTCTACGTTGTAGCCGGAGTTTGCCATCTTGCCGAAGTTATCGTTGAAGAATCTCTGAGAGATAAGACCGTGTCTTGCGAAGGATTCGCCGGAGGGCATATTACAGTCGGGCTGAATGTACCAACCGCCTACGATGCACCATCTGCCCTCAGCAACTCTTTCACGGATTTCATCAAACATTGCAGGATCGCTTTCCTTGATCCATTCGTAATAACCGGCACAAGCTGACGTGAACTTGAACTCGGGGAATTCTTTCATTCTGTCGAGTGCGCTTCTGAATGTAGCCTTTACTTCCGCATAGCCTTCATGCCAGTCCCAGAGCCATACGGGGTCGAGATGCGCATTACCTATAAGATGAATGTTCATTGTTTATCTCCTTGATAAAAAAGATTTGAATCAATATCGCATTGACGCGACAAATCATTTCATCTTATAGTATACTTTACATTTCACAAAAAGTAAAGAGGATTTGTGAGTTTATAGAAAATTTGTGCATTTTAACAGAATAAAAGAATCCCCTCTATCAAGAAGAGATTCTTTTCGGTTATTCATTCAAACAGATCGCATCCCTGTCTGCGGAAATGCTCAATCCGCTCCGTGAGCTGTTTTTTCATCTGATCCGATATAATCCGCTATGAAGGTGAAGCACATAAACTCTTCTGCACCGCGGCTAATGAGTTTTTTATACAGCCCGATCTCGTCACGGGTCATTTCCCTGCCGCATTTTTTACAGAGCTGAATTTTTGTGTTATCAGTCGTAATTACGAATTTTCGGAGATGTAGATTCTCGCTCTTCCGGCAATGACTTTCGCGGTTTCTTCCGCTATCTTCGATCCTGCAAAGAATCCGGACAGCTCTTCATTGATGATATCGACAAGAGCCGAGTCGTTGCGCTGCACATTCTTGACATTCTTGACGATATCGAGAGTCATATCAATGATCTGCTGATCCAGATTCTGATTGGATTCCTTCAAATACCGGATATAGTCGTCGGAGTAGTTCATATTTTTATACCATTCGAGATCGTCGTCCGTGATTTCGTAGTAGTAATAGTCATCGAGCGCGGTTTCAGCCATTTTTTCGAGAGACTCAATACTCGGGCTGAACTGCCATGACACATCCTTGATAAACTCGGAATTCATGAACGACTTGATAACTTCCCATGCCTGCTTCTTTGCGACAGTGCTGTTGCTGATTGCGATTTCGATGCTGGGAACGATCACAGCGCCGTTTGATGTCTCGTCGTCTGTCGGGTATCCGATGGCTGTAACGTCACGGGATGCGAATGTGTTGAGGTAGTAGACGTAAGAGTTGAGATTGTTGATATAAGAGAAGTTGAAAAGAGCGGTATCGTTGTAATAACGGAGATCGTAGTTCTGACTCATCTGCAAATCGAGTTCTTCGTCGTAAACGTAATCCTCGCCGTAGTATTCTTCCCAGTATCCCTTTTCGGGGCAGTTTTTAAGATATTCGATAAACTTGATGAAACCTTCCGTTTCAAACTTTGTTTCACCTGTTTCCCAATCCACGAAAGATTTCATGGAGTTGTAGAAGAAAAGTTCGATGATCTGTTCTCTGCTGTATCCGAAGAATGCCTGCATACCCTCGGGAAGCGCGTTAATGCAGTTCATCATTTCATCGAATGTCCAACCCATTTCCGAACCGACATACTTTGATTTTGCCATCATTGTATTGACTGTATAGCTGATGATGAGTGAGTTCATCTTGCCGTCGGAGGTTGTTGCTTCAAAGATGTTTGCAAGATACTTTGTTCTGTCAAGACCGATCTCGGGATCATCAATGAACTGATTGAGGTCAGCGAAAATTCCTTTCTGGAAATAGCTGTCAACGGGAAGCTCATTGTTGAGAAGCAGAATATCGGGCATCTTTCCTGTGATGATATCGTTATTGAGCTGGGTTACCGCGCCTGTCCATTCGTTATCCTGGTTATTGTAGGGGGAGTAGTCAACAACGGTGATTCTGATGCCGGTATTCTTTTTGTTGTATTCGATGATTGCTTTATTTACGTAGTAGTCGATATATGTGCATCCGAGCTTGAGGATAATCTCTTCCTGAAGCTGTTCATCAGGGACTCTTGTGAGAATGCTGAGAGTGGTTTTTCTCTCCTCGGATGACCAGTCTGTGATGTGACAGATGAATTTATCTTCGCCGAATGACTGCAGATTATATCCGCTTGTGGTATCAATGTCGGAGTTGATATAGTTTAGAATCTCACCAGCGGTATCTGTTGTGAAGTCGTATGCCGTGATACCTGTTGTTGTGGAATAGAAGAGTTTGGTTTCCGATGCGCCGACGATGCTGGGATAGCTCTTGAACGCGTCGGAAAGAACTGTGGATTCATACTTTGTCGACTGACCGTTTTCGATGAAGTAGATCTGACGGGTAGATGCTGCATCGGGATTGAAGACCACAAGAATCTTATCCCCTACCGCATGGATTGCGTTTACCCATCCTGTGCCGAGTTCTACCGTTGCCTTATGATTGAATTCGGAGTCGAACACGAGTATTGACGCATCGAGAACGAAATACACGTTTCCGCTTGTATCTGCGGCGCATCTGTTGATATAAACTGACTGGAGATCGAGACCTATGCCTGTGAGCACTTCGTTGAGGCTCTTCGCATCAATGACCTCGCCGTTTTCGGTGCTGATTCTGACGTAATAATAATCAACTGTGGACTGTGAATAATCCTCGTTGTACGACCAGTTCTGTGTGAGAACGGCAAAATTACCGTCGGCGTCAATAAACGAGTTGTTTGTGTAGCCGTATTCATCGGGAATTTCGATCGCAAACTCGGTCAGTTCCTTTGTAACCAGATCAACAACCGCCATCATCTCGACTCCCTCGTAACCGTACCACCAGCCTTCGGGAAGTGAGCTTGCCTGATTGTTTGAACCGGGTTCAATGGGAAGAGTATCGGGAACTTCAACACCGTCAGATACATCGCTGTCCGGAATGCCGTCGCCGTCCGCATCTGTTACGGTATCATCAACAACTTCTTCTTCGGCAGGATCTTCAACAACAACCTCTTCGACAGTTACTTCATTTACCATGTCGTAAGATCCGTCATCGTAGAAGTAGCCCTCACGTCTCTCGACTTCCTCGCCCTTTTCGTTGTAAGTGATCGTATATTGCTTGTAGTATGTTATATACGCCTTGTCACCGGACACGTTCATCTGGTCGATGTAGTCAATACCGCCGGGAAGCGCGATATCATCGGCAGTATATACGTTAGTTCTCTTTGATTTTTCCGGTTCAACTTCCTTTTTTGAGCATGATGCGAGCGCTGTAAACGCCGACAGTGTCATTACCCCTGCAAGAATCGCGGAGAGTATTCTTTTCTTCGTCATATTGTACCTCGTTTCATTCTTTCGGCTGTGAACCGATTTGTTTTCTTTTATTGACGGGTTTATTCTTTGATTTACGGGTTCTTTTGATTTTATTCCGTCTGCGTTTTTCTATCTCCGGCTCGATTTTGTGCCATGTATTCTTCACGGTATCCGTTACAGTATATCCCGACATTCTGAGTGTTATGAACGAAACAACGAACGCTGACACGCAGATTGCGGCGAGTGCGACCTCGAAGATCATTATAACCGCACAGAAGTAGTCATTGACTTTCGCTTCGTTTTCCCAGTACGGGTACTCGATCTTGTTTTCTCTGATCCACGAATACTTGAGTGTCTTCATATTATTGAAGCGGTTCGTGAGCGAAAAACGTTCCGTGGCTTCGATAAGCTCCGCTGTATCTTCATTGTATGAAACGGCGCCAGTGAAAATATTCATCGCGAATCCCTTGACTGCGTTCGGCAGAGCGGTCTCGAACATTGTGATATTCGCACCGTCTCCGGCAATCTTGACATAACCGGCATAGCTCATGTACATTCTCGGTGAGTCACCGTAGGTATAGCCGTATGTTCCGGAATCCGATTCTTTCTCAACGACTCCGACTACGGTGTATTCGATATCGCTGATCGTCACGGTCATTCCTACGATATTCTCGGCACCGAACAGCTTCCACGCGAGATCCCGGTCGATGACGATGCCCATAGGATTTGATTTATCGTTCAGAAACGGCGAACCGTATTTGAACTGCATCTGATGGAAGACGAAGAAATCACCGCCGGCTGCAATCACTTCCGCATTTGCAGATGTCATCGGACCTGTGATTCTGAGATTATCGTCAGCCATATAGGTATATGTCCACGATCTTGCATTCTCGTGCTTCGGTGAGACGGATGAATTGAGGAGCGCATTATCAATACTGTTCACCCAGCTTTCAGCCTGATCCGCAGTCACGCCGCTTCCGTCTTCCGAATACATTGCGATAACGGCAAATCTCTCTCCGTCCGATGACCAGCGCTCTCCTGCTCCGAGATATTCGAGATCGTCTTTCATTCCTGCGGCGGCAAGCTCGAGGATACCGATCACGACAGCACACACAGCAAACACGATCGCACAGATGCCGGAGAAAGCAAGAACTTTTTTATTTACCTTATCATTCACGGCAGTACCTCATTATCAGTTTTCGGCGAGTCTTACCTGCTGATTGTCAGAAATCGGTGATGTCGAATTTGTTACAACGAACTCGCTTCCGTAGAGACCGGATACCGCGGATTTTGTATCGTCTGATGCGATAACTTCGATCTCGACACGGCGGG
The DNA here is from genome assembly GCA_964588425.1 of uncultured Ruminococcus sp. Lineage (GTDB taxonomy): Bacteria > Bacillota > Clostridia > Oscillospirales > CAG-272 > UMGS1696. The sequence continues at coordinate 5,465 of CAZPPN010000080.1, forward strand.
ATGTGTATCTTGTTCCGAGGGGCGTGGGTTTTGCATCAACCACGAGAACGAACTTTCCGTCGTTGTCCTCACGTATTGCGGAGTTGGGAAGAACGGTATCATAAGACTGGCTCTTGTCACCGACTGAGAATTTGAGGCTCTGACCTTCGTACACGTCGCCCTTGACGTCGATAACGATGATTCGGTTCTTGCCTTGGCTCTGCGCGTCGGATCTGATCTGGGTGATGGATGCTTCGATATTCGAGTACCACCATGAGTTCTCGATTGATACGGGAGCGCCTACCTGGACCTTTCGTGCTTCCTCTGCAGGGAGAGAAATTTCAACAACATATCCCTTGTCTGCGATCTCGATTGACGCAACAGACGCGCCGGATGTGATCGAATCACCGGGAACAAAGTTGATCGAAACTATTCTGCCGGCGATGGGGGCTGTGACGCTTGTGGTTTCGGGAGCAGTTTTATATGCCTCGACTTTCACTTCGAGATCGGAGATCTGCTTTTCGAGATCAGCTATTTCCTTTGTTTTTTCGGTATCGGTTATCTGTGACGAAAGCTCAGCCTGCTGGATAGCGATCTGCTTGGCGTAGATATCAGCTTCTTTCTGCTTGATCTGCGACTCGATATCCTCGGGCTTTTCTTTTACTTCAAGATCGGCGAGTTCTTCCGTCAGCTCGTCGATGCGGTCCTGATAGTCGTCGTACTGGTCGGTGTATCTATCTACAAACGCAGTATAATCGGGAAGCATAATTTCTGCCTGACTCTGTTTTCTGAGAGTTTCGACGTTAGTTTTTGCTTCGTTGTATGCTGTCTCAGCTTCTGTCAGTTTTGCTGTGACCTTAGCAAGCTCATTCTGGACGGCTTCGAGGTCGTAGTCTGCTGCATAGTCGATAACATCATCAACTTCCGGATAGCCGATTACGGAAAGTTTTTCCTCTGCGTCACGAATTTGTTCTTCCAAGTCGTGCATCTCTTCGAATGTATCTTCCTGATAACGATTGAAAGTTTTTTCGGTTGATTTGAAAGTATCTTTAAGTTTAGTCTTTTCGCTCTCGAGTTTTATTATTTGTTCAATAATACTCAAATTAGAACTATGCGGTTCTCCCTTTGAATTTATTTGTTTTTGAAGTTCTGATATTTCAGTATTCAGTTGCTCAATTTCTTTTGTAGTTGGATTTGTCTCGTCGTAATCATCCGACATCATAATTTCATTGATTCGATTCTCTTTTTCTGATATTTGTAACCTTAAAGCGACTACCTCACTATCAGTTTCAATTTTACTCAAAATATCATTAATTTTATTCTTCTGAGTTTCCCACGATTCATTTGATTTATAATCGCCTGAACCGTATTGAATCGAATTCTTAAGATTATCTATTTTATCTTCAATTAACTGTACTTCAGATTCATGATCAGCCTTTTCTTCCTCAAAATCTTCAAGTTTTCTTTCATAAGATTTTACAAGGTCAGCAAGCTGATTTTCAAGAGTTTTGATCTGATTTGTAAGAGTGTTAGCTTTTCCGATATCTGAAGTTGCATCCTTTATGTATTCAAGCTGTTCATTCAGCGAATCTGACTGAGACTTGAGATCATTATATAAAACTTCCGCATCCGCATATCTTGTTTCAGCGTCAACAAGTCTCTCGGAAATTGATGCAGTAGTAAACGCATCGTTAGCGGATTCAATCAGCGTCTCCAGCTCCTGCTTGTCTGCTTCAGCCTTTGTTTTCAGCGCGTTTACATCAGCCTGTGCCTTTTTCAGCTCTTTCAGTTCACTCTCGATCGTTGCGATGAGTGAATCTGCGTTACCGGTTACGGCGGTATTGTACTTTTCTTTCAGCTTTGCAAGGTCAGCCTGGAGATTTGTCAGCTCACGTCTGCTTGTTGTAAGTCCGCTCGTTCCTGTAAGATCGCTCACACTTTTATTGAGAAGCGCGATGTTAAGCTGATTTCTGAGGCCTTCAAGCTCCTTCTCGGAAGATGCAAGCTGATCACTCGCTCCGCCCTTGAGTGTGAGGATTACTGCGTCTTTTTCAACGTAGTCGCCCTCTTTCACGAACACGGACATTACCTTTCTCGACTGTGTCAGACCCGCGTTCTGCTCGGCAACATCGGCTTCATAAACCACGTTATAGCTTTCGTTCGCCTTTACAGTACCGCTGAGCTTGATTGATGTCGAAAGTGTTCCGTAAGCCGCATACTGAGCCGATACTTCTGGAAGTGAATAATTCAAAATCGTGTTTGAGAAAAACGTAAGAAGAAGCAATACTACAAGAAAGATTATTGCGACGTTCTTGACCCACGCTCTGCGGCTTGATGAATCCTTTGCCATTTTTTATCTCCTGTTATGTTGATTGGTAGAAATTTCGTGTTTTTTATCCCTTGACGGATGCGGAATACGCGATACCGTCGATGAGGTAGTCCTCGCTGTACAAAAACAGCAGAACGGGCGGGATCATATAGATAACCGCAATCGCAAGCGCGATACCTGTGTCACCCTCATTGATCTGTGAGAGAAAAACCGAGAGCGGAT
>CAZPPN010000081.1:0-7966 GCA_964588425.1 uncultured Ruminococcus sp.
CTCGTACACCCGCACGGGGCGCGCCTCCGTTTTCTGTTTTAAATTAATCCATCATCAATCCCATCATCCCTTCTCGACTGCGAATACCGCTCTCATGGCAGGAATGGTAATGCGTCCATCGGTGATGCCGTACACATCTCCATTGTCGGGGGAGTAAACCTCGGCATCCGCACCGCTGTATATAACCTCAGCCGGAATGCGGGATTTGTTCACGATCATCGTAATTGCCTTGCCGCCGCGGGTGAATCTGCCGCACAGGACAACTGCCTCGTTCATCGGCTTCACAACGGTCGGGTCGATTTCCTCAAGCAGCGATACGATTCCGTCAATTGAATCACGGCAGAATCCGTCCGTGTCAACATCGCCGCCCTCGTCTGCGGAGAAACGGGGAAGTCCGTCAACAAACCGCACGATCACACCGGATTCGCTGAGCTTTCTCAGAATATCAAGTGTCTCCGAGTAGATTACGTCCATCTTCGGCACAATCACAATGCGTACATCATTGCCGGAGATAGAAGCCTGTCCGTTGTCTGCGAGCGTTCTCAGAGCTTCTCTGAGGTCGTCACGGTCGGCGAAATAGAAGTCGTGCTGATGATCGCAGATCTCTCTCGTGAGCCTGTTTGCCGTCTCTTCCACACGGCTGCTGATTCCGTTCCACATACCCGTGTAAGTCGGCTGAGTCTGCGCCTGAACATCCTCAATGCCGTAGTAGACGAACACCGATGTCTCGTTGTGCAGTCCGTCGAGCATCAGACCGAGGCGTGAGACGTACTTGTTGAACCAAGCCATAGCATTGTTGTCGGAGAGCGAGAAGTACGAGTTTGTTTTCCGCACACCGCCGAGGTAGAGAAGTCCCATTACGGCTGTCATATTATTGAGGGGATCTTTGTCGAATTCTTCCTTGTTGGCGAACGGGCAGATTTCGACCATCATGCCGTTTGACTGCTTTTTGCGGACAGCCATCTGGACGAATTTTGTCGTGGTGTACTGATATATCTCGGGATAGCAGCAGAGAACGTCAATGCCCGGGTACGATACTTTTTCGAGCACCTTGATGAAGTCGCCGTAGTGAACGACATGATTGTTGATGTCTTCTTCACAAATGTAGTGACCGGAGAATCCGCCGCCGTGAGCCTCGCACCATTCGGAAAGCTGACCTGACCACGCATCCGCGATCATACCGCCGACAGTTTCGTAGAATCTCACGCGATAGGGGTATGCATTTGTTCCGCCCTCGAAAATTAAGGGAAGATATGGCAGAAGTGATTCGCCGTGATCCGCTTCGTATCGCTCGAAGAGTCCGTCACACCACGGTGCGATAGCGTAAGGCCATACCTCATAACTGCGCGCTCTCCATACGTGCAGACCGGGCTCGTCGGTGAATACGTTGACGGCATCGCGGTACGCATCGGGGATCATCTTCACAATCGGCTCGAACGCAACGTCAATGAACTGTCTGACGGCGGCCTTGTCCATGATGTTCAGATTGCGGCGGAATGAGCAGACGTTGTGCGTACTGTGCGAGCCTTCGTAAGCCGGCTTGACGCAGAATATGTAGAGCACTTCCGCGCTGTCACCGCCGATATCGCACGACACATGATCCGCGGTAAACGGCACGGGAATCATTTTGTCAAACTGAACATAGCTCTCGTGCTTTCCGGGAGTTTCAACGGGATATTTCGCCGCCCAGATGATCTTGTCGGACTCGTCGTCAAGGCGGTACTCTGCATGAGTCGGCTCGTAAGCGATGCGGCGGTGCATATAGAAGCCTTTCGCTTCAAATTCGGGATGCCCGTCGAGTGAGAGACCGCCAGCCTGACCGCTCGGATAGCCTGCTTCGTCGTAGATCCAGTAATCGAGACCGCGGCGTTTGAATGCGTCAATGACTTTTGCGAAATGAGCGATGTTGTCAGGATTTGAGGTAAATCCGTTTGATTCGGGGGGATTTATGACAGCACCTGCATGACCGCATTGGTCGTAGCGGTCGAGTATCGCTTCGTAATTTGCGCCGATCCCGTGACCCATCGGACAGATCCCGAGCTTCCGCGGCGGATTTTTGAAGAGAGTTTTGTCGAACATTATTTGACCTCCGTTCAAGAGATTAGGGTTGGTTTCAGTATAACCGAATCCTGCGAATTTGTCAACCTATTTGAAGAAAAAAAGAGCCGCGCATCGGTGTGATACGTGACTCTGCTGTGCGGTTTATTCGGCTTCGTACTCCTCATACGCAATTGCGCAGGCGGCATTGGGGTTTTCGGGGAAGGAAAGATGTCCCTCTTTCAGCAGATGCCACAGGATTGCGACGTGGGGATCATATGATGTTTTATAATGTGATCGCTCGTTTGCGGTGATGTACGGCGGTATGAATCGATCGATGTATTCGGCGTAGTTGGTGAAAAGCGGATAAATCTTCCCGCGTTCCGAATCATTCAGACATCCGTCAAGGATACTGTCGAATTTCAGCCTTTCACTGTACGTCAGATACGGGAAATTCAATCGGCACTTTCCGTCCGTTATGCTGATAAGTCCGCTGTCGGCGAGAGAGGAAAACTGTTCACGGTCAAGCGGATCAATAACAGCGTCAGTCCGATCAAGAAATGCAGTTTTTTCCCATATTCCTGCCTGCGATGACATGAATTTTTTAATTCCGCCGATGCCGAGGCATTCGTATTTGTATGTGCGGATTCTGCCGTTGTCATTTGAATCGCAGCTTATACCGAATTTCATAGCTTTTTCATAGAATTCTCTCAGTTCCGGAGTCATTTTATCCGATTCAAGGACAACCTTATCGGGAACATGCGCGCGCAGCCAATGTTTTGATCCGTCCGGTCTCATAGGTGCAACGTGTTCGAGTTTGAGTTCAGCAATCATTTTTTCGTCAAACCGTCCGATCTCACGCAGCATGAAATACGCGAGAATATCCCAGATGATCTGATTGTCGCCGATATCGTGTCCAACAAAACCGATTTTCTTCAGTTCGGGCAGTACGGACATAACGGCGCTGAAGTAAATTTCCGCAATTTCGCCGACGTGTTCCAGTTCATACTTTGCGTGCGCGATTTTGAAGTCGGCATCCTGTATGAAGAAATTTGTACGGTACTTGCCATTAGCTTCCGTCATATAATCCATTGAGCACAGGGATTCGATTTTATCCTCGAGGTAAATTGCGGCGACTCCGATTTGATGGGATATTTCTTCGACTGATTTTGGTTTGTCACGGCATACAATACAGATGTTCTGCATGAGAATATCGGTTGAGAGGGCGGTATAGACAGAATTTTTGTACCACCCGTAGTGACCGATCGAGAGCTTCTGCGGTCTGTAAATTTCGTCTTTCATATCAATTCGCTCCTTCAGATCATTTCTGATTTTAGAAAGGTGCCAGCGTACGGTTGACGGGTTGATGCCGAGTTGTTTGCCGATTTCTGCCGCGTTCATCCGGTCGTAGTATTTCATTATGATGATATCGCGGCGGATTCCGGAGAGATACATCACTTCGCGGCGGATTTTTTCGTAGTCTTCGTTCTCGATCACGAGTTTTTCCGGAGTGATATCATCGCGGAATTCGAAATAATCTCCGAGCTCGCCCGACGGTGTGACGGAATCCCATTCGCGTTTATTTTTCGCGAGAAATTTCGACCAGGTATATCGGCACACCGTATAGATGAACGCATCCATATTTGCGACTCCTGACAGATCGGCTGTACAGAGGTTGAGCAGGATTTCCTGTGACAGGTCTGCCGCATCGGTGGATTTCCGTGTTTTCGAATACGCGAATCCGTAGATTTTTTCGGCATAGCGTTTGATCAATGTCTCGTCAAGCATATGTTTCACCTTCCTTTGCTATATAAGTACGCAGTGATGAGCAGGTGTTGGCGGAAATCGAAATTTTTCTGAAAAATAAAGGGGTTGAGGGGACAGCGTCCCTCATCTACCTCCGCAGAGGTCGAAACACTCAGGACACATGAACTATATCACAGATATAAACAATAATGGCGTGTAGCAAATTACATTTTTCAACGTAAATGCGACACGCCTCTTGAGTTATCTTCATTCACTGCGCAGGAAGTCGCACAGCATTGTACATCTGAGAGTACGGCGGTCGTTTGATACCATCTGCTCGAGGATACTGCGCTGTCCGACGAGGATTACCATCTTCGCTCCGCGTGTGACAGCCGTGTACAAGAGATTCCGCGTCAGAAGCATCGGTGCGCACGAGTACAGCGGGATTATCACGACGGGATACTCGCTGCCCTGGCTTTTATGCACCGTGATCGCGTATGCGTGATCGAGCTCGTCAAGCTGGGTGAAATCGAGGACGCATCTCCGCTCGTCGAACAGAACCGTCATGAGATTTTCTTCTGAGTCGATATCTTCCACAACCCCGACGTCTCCGTTATAGATTCCGAGTCCGTTTCGTCCGTCGTCGGTTTCCCACTCGATTGTGTAGTTATTTTTCGTCTGCATCACGCGGTCGCCGACACGGAAGACGACATCTCGGGATTTGCGCTCCTTTTTGCCGTTTGCGGGGGGATTCAGCGCATTCTGCAGGGCGGCGTTGAGTGTATCCGTACCCGAGAGACCCTTTCTCGACGGCGTGAGCACCTGAATTTTCGGAACGATGTCGTCACCGTATGATCTCGGAAGACGCGTGCTGACAAGATCCACGACTGTCTGGGAGATTGTTTCTTCGCTTTCTCTCGGCAGGTAGAAGAAATCCGCGTCCTTTTTGTCGAGTATCGGAAGCTGACCGTCGTTGATTTTATGTGCATTGGTGATAATAAGGCTTTCGCCGGACTGACGGAAGATTTCGTTCAGGCGCACGACATTGAATTTCTCCGATGCAATGATATCGCCGAGCACATTTCCCGCGCCGACTGAGGGAAGCTGATCCGAGTCGCCGATTAGGATAAGCCGCGCGCCGTTCTTCATTGATCGCAGCAGAGCTTCCATCAGCATGGCGTCGATCATTGAAGCCTCGTCGATGATGAGAACATCGCTGTCAAGGGTGTTGTTCTCGTCACGCATGAATTTTGATCCGCTCTCGTCTGACGCATCCATTTCGAGAAGGCGGTGGATCGTTTTTGCTTCGTGTGATGTGGCTTCGCTCATTCTTTTGGCGGCACGTCCCGTCGGAGCTGCGAGAGCGATGTCGAAATCAAGTGATGTGAAAATCGAGATCAGACCTTTGATGATCGTGGTTTTACCCGTACCCGGACCGCCCGTGAGTATCATGACGCCGTCGGACATCGCGGACAGGAGTGCCTGCTTCTGAGCGTTGGCGTATTTGATACCCGACTGTGTTTCGCATTTTTCGATCATCAGAACGGAATCACGTGTGCTGATACCCGGACAGAGCAGGCTGATCTGCGTGAGCTTTTTGGCGATATACGATTCTGCATTGTACAGCCGTGAGTCGAAGATCATTCTGGTGCCGCTGCGGTTTACCGAGACCAGCGACAGCTTTGCGACAGCCGCCTCGATGCCTTGTCTGACACACTCTTCGTAAGCAGAATCTCCGCCGAAGAGAAGATCAAGCGTGCATCGGCAAAGCTCGTTGTGCGGCAGGCAGGTGTGACCCGATCGATGAGCCTCGGTTCGGAGAACGTACACCGCGCCGTGGATGATTCTGTCCTCGGAGTCGACGGCAAGTCCTGTGCTCATCGCAATCTGATCGGCACGGCTGAAGCTGATACCCCAGAAATCCTCGCAGAGACGGTAAGGATTGCTCCTGATACGGTCAATTGCGGCGCCTCCCCATTTTTTGTATATCTTCATGGCGGTCTGCGGAGTGAAAAAGTCGCGGCAGAACATCATCACGGAGCGCGCACCTGAGATTGCTTTGAAGTTTTCGGATATCTTTGCGGCTCGCTTTGGCGTGATACCGGGGATGTCGGTCAGCCAGTCGGGATTTTCCTCGATGACGCTGAACGTGTCAGTACCGAACTGCTCAACGATCTTCTGCGCGGTTTTCGGCCCGACACCTTTGACAGCACCAGATGCGAGATAGCGCAGGATATCGCCCTGTTCGGCAGGCAGGTTTTTCTCATACGATTCGGCTTTGAACTGACGTCCGTAGACCTGATGGTTCGTCCATTTGCCGTGAACCGTGATCTTGTCGCCCTCGGAGAGGTAGGGAATGATCCCCGTGATCACGACAGGTTCGCCGGACGTATCTTCGATCTCGCAGACTGTGTAGCCGTTTTCTTCATTCTGATAAATTATCGAGTCAACGATTCCAGAGACGGAGTCAAGATTCCGGTGTAATTGATCGTTCATGGGATACCTCCGTCTTTTTTTGTAAAATAAAAATAATCATGTAATAATTATACCGCAAAGCTCGCTCAAGTCAAGCGGATATGATGAATTTTGGCAAAAAAAGAACTGCCGTTCGGTGATTTAACGCATATTAGCATACCGGCGGCAGTAATTGTTTTATTTAATTCAGGCGAGTCGGTTTTCGGTGTATTCGATCAGCTCTTCAAAGCTCATCCATTCAACGCGGTCGGAGAGATGCTCGTTCACACGGGATGCGACAAGATCAAGAACTTTGAGTCCTGTCTCAAGTCCGTTCGAGAAGAGACACTGCCAGTGCGCGAGAAAAACGATCGGCAGACCTTTGCTGATGCAGTCGATCATTGAACCCTGTTTGCCGTCCGCTGTGATGTACTTGTCTGCGATTGATTCAATGAAGCCGCAGCCGTTTTCAGCCGTTCCCAGCGTATCCCAGAACGAATCGTCGATTGTCGCAGATACCGAGTACAGCTTGAATCCGGGTACAGGTTCGGTAAGCTCGGGCCACTCTTCGCGTGTGTGGATGAAATACCAAGCCTTGTCCGCATCGTAAACTTCACGCATCGAGAGAGCAATCGCCTTGCGGTAGTCGTTTTCGACCGTTTCGCAGAACATCCACGGAGATGTAACTCCCGTTGCCGGAATACCTGCATCGCGGAGAATATTCAGCGCATATGTGATGTACGGGGTGAGAGTTTCAGCAGTCTGACCCATGCGTGACCATTTGTCCTCGTTGAAATCATACCAGCTTCCGTCGGATATGTTGTACGCATTGTGGTGAGAGATCATCTCGGGACCGAACGAGAATTTGTCTCCGAGCCGTTCAAGCGCCATCTTCTTCCACTCTGCAAGCTCGTCAGCGGAGAAGCCGTCAATGCCTCGCGCAACGTCACCCATACAGGCAGGCGCGGGAACATAGCTGAGCTTGCCGGATATGCCGTGCTTTTCGCAGACCGAGCAGAAACGGTCGAAAAACTCAATCGGAATTGTGTCACTCAGACGTCGTCCGTCAGAGGTGTACGGCGGATCAATGTGGTATCTGAACAGATGGATAAACGGTGTGTGGTCGTCAATGTTTATAGCTATCGGAATCATGGAAAAAACCTCCGTGGTGAAATCTGTTGTGCCGAAATTTTCAATCAATCAAAGAATCAAAGCTGAATTATCAAATCAATCAAAACCAAATAAAATTTTCGTATGAGAATTAGCGATTTCAGCTGAAGAATATGCGAGCTATGCCCGTGGTGGCTTCCCCACACCCACTCAGATGTTGAACGCTGCCTTGATGTCGTCGGCGAAGTCAACATTTTCCCACGGAATGTCGAGATCTTCACGGCCCATGTGACCGTATGCAGCGAGATCGCCGTAGATCGGACGTCTGAGATCGAATCTGGAGATGATTGCAGCAGGACGCATATCAATTTTTTCTGTGATGTAGTCGGCGATGAGAAGATCGTCAACCTTGCCTGTGCCGAATGTGTCGAGCATTACGGAAACGGGACGGGCAACGCCGATCGCATATGCAAGCTGAACTTCGCATCTGTCTGCGATTCCGGATGCTACTACGTTCTTCGCAATGTAGCGAGCCATGTAGGAGGCGGAACGGTCAACCTTTGTCGGGTCCTTGCCGGAGAATGCACCGCCGCAGTGACGCGAGTATCCGCCGTAGGTG
>CAZPPN010000082.1:0-7940 GCA_964588425.1 uncultured Ruminococcus sp.
ACACCCATTGCGGCAGCATAATCTTTTAATACGAATAATCTTGGCTAACCGCCATTGGTTAAAATCGAAACTTCAGATTAAACCCATGCCGGTTAGGCAAAATGAAAAACGAAATCCTCAGCCGAAATCTGATGTGATGCACTCACAATAAAGATAAGCTGAGAACCAAACTAACAATTAAAACAAAACTAAACCAATCGTACTCGCTTACAGTTTCAACTAAAAATCCGCCGGTTAGGCAAAATCGAACCGAATCATCCGTCAGGCAATCTGAACTAAGAACAAAAGCCAAACAGAGCCGGGTGATTCACAAGAGGGTCGGGCTCGATCCTCTTGTGCGCCCTCCGCGCAGGAGCAACCCCCGAGCGATGTTCGCTCATCCTCACCGCTGTAAGCAAAACATAAGCACCCCCCACCCCCCACTACCGCAAGAGAAAAACTTAGGTATTGATTTTTCCGCCAATGTCGGGTATAATATATACATATAAATATACCACCGCATAGAAAAAGAAAAAACAAAAAAGAAAATAACCATAGAGAGGATGGTACGCCGTGAAAAATAAAATAATTCTCACACTCGTCGTACTCGCTTGCTTCATCCCGACCGTCGTCGCATTCGCCAGCTATAATCAGGTGCAGAACGCTCCGGTTGACGCGAAAACCGCCGTTTCAATCACACTCGAGGATATCAATCAGAAAAAATATGTCCTCACTAAAGCGGATAACGGCGAAGAGGCGGAAGCACTTATCAATTTCTTCCTTTCAATGAAGGAAAAATCCCAGCCTATCGTGGCACTCCCCGATTCACTTATGGGCGAAAAGTGCTACGTCGTTTCTATCGCAAATAACGTCCGCAGCGAGTCCTATGAGTTCTATTTCTCCCAGGATCCCACTACAAACTACTTCAGCGCGAGTGACGGTACTACATATAAAATCAACGAAGAGGATGCTAAGCAGTTCATCACAAGCGTGTACGCCGAAAGCCTTTACAACGATTCCACTATGCCTACACTCTTGCTCTCACATGAGTATAACGTAACTCCCGACCGCGCCGTGTGGCAGTATAAGAACTATACAGGCGAGTACGTTGACCGCGATGTTGACGGGATCGTGAGCGATGAGGTTGAACTCTATGAGCTCGAGGGCGGACTTGACCTCTCGTTTAGCCATGACCCCGACTACTGCAGCGTGAAGATCTCCGATTCGAACGGTAATCTCGTTTTCGATGATACTCTCGCGAATCTTCAGGCGTTCAGACTCACAAATACAGCCGAAGTCAAGGTTGACGTTGTAGCAAAATGGTACGATGACCCCGGACGCTCCTTCTGCGGCGAGCTTGATTTCTCTTTTGAAACTCTCGTTACAGCTCCGGCTGAATTCTATATCGGTATGCCCGATGTCGAAGCAGGTAAGTTTACCGCTGTTACCGCACTCAACGTAACACGCCACGAGAAGATCGAGTTCACATCCACTCTTCCCGAGTCTCCCGAAATCACATTCTTTGACGCAGGCGACAACAGAGCGGTTGCACTCATCCCGATCAGCGCCGACTGCCCGTCCGGTTCATATACGCTTTCGTTTACCTACGGCGGTACTGTTCAGGATACAAATATCAATATCACAAACAACGGCGTAAAGACGTCGCAGTATACGGTTTCTTCAAGCGTTGTCTCGGTTTACAGAACATCAGCCGCGCTTGAACAGTTCGACAATGCCGCAAAGGAAATCATGTCAAAATCCGTTGAGACAAGGCATTTCTCCGGCTACTTTGAACAGGGCGTGACAGGAAGCTATCAGCTCCTCCGCGGCTTCGGCAGAGACATCTACCTAAACGGCAGCTCGACTGTGACATACCGTAACAACGGCGTTGACTACATGGCATCCCCCGGATCGGATATCGTTGCCTGCAATGCCGGTGAAGTTGTGTATTCCGGCATCCTCGACTACTCGGGCAATATCGTAGTAATCGACCACGGCTGGGGACTCAAGACATGGTACTACAACCTCGGCTCAGTTACCGTGAATGTCGGTGATATCGTTTCGCGCGGACAGGCTATCGGTACAGCAGGTCAGACAGGCTTCACGGGTGCGAACGGCGCTCACATCGCGATGTCGGTCGGCGAATCTTTCGTGTCTCCGTATGACACATGGTCCGACAGCCCCGTTGCCGCGAAGGTCATCATACCTTATATTGACGGCTGATTGCACTGCTAAATCAGAATACCAAAACAACCGTACGTTATCCTGCGTACGGTTTGTTGATAAATGAGGAGTTTTATGCTGAATTTTATAATCGGAAGATCGGGGACGGGGAAAAGCGCAGCCGTCCGCGAAATGATATGCCGCGATGTGGAAGCGAAAAGACAGGTCGTTCTGATCGTTCCCGAGCAGGAAACTGTCGTATGGGAGACGAAAATGGCGGAAATGCTGCCCGTGTCGGCTAACCTCTGCCTCGAGATCACCAACTTCACGCGCCTCGCGAACTCTGTTTTCCGTCAGTACGGCGGACTCACTGATGTTGTCATCGACGAAGGTTCGCGCTCGCTTCTCGTGTGGCGTGCGATGCTGTCGGTTTGGGAGTCGCTCGAGGTCTATGGATCGTCGGGGACAGGCGAGCGTGAGGACAGGAATATCCCCCACCTCATGCGCGCGATTGACGAGCTGAAAGAAAGCGGAATCTCACCTGCCGAAGCTGAGGAAGCGCTGGATAAGCTGATCGCTGAGCGTGATGCGGACTCGGGCGGCGAAGAACGGGGAACAGATGGCGACTTGATCTCACGGCTGCGCGATGCGGTGCTCGTGTACTCGGCGTACAATTCGATCCTGCATGAGGAGTACATCGACCGCGGTGATCTCCTCGCGAATCTCGGCGAAAAGCTGAAAAAATGCGGATATTTCGAGAACAAAAGCGTGTACATCGATTCGTTTTATTCGTTCACTAAAGCTCAGCTCGGGATAATCTCGAGTATTTTCCGACGCTGCGACGACTGCACGGTGACTTTCATGTGCCCACCGTCCGTGATCGGTAAATCGTATGAGCGCGAGGGTGATGAGACAGAATTTGACATTTCGGAGAACGAATCATCATCGCAGGAGATGCAGTTTGACGAGATCCGCGACAGCTTTTCGAAGATCAGAGCAATTGCATCGAGGCTCGGCTTGGAGTGGCGCGCTGTCTCGATGACGGAGAATCTGCGTCACAAGGAGAACGAAGAACTCGCGCTTGTCGAGAAATACCTGTTCGATTATTCGGCGGCTGAAGATGACAGCGGAGCAGACGAGAACGGGGAGAATATCGAAGAAAAAACGAGAAAAAAGGCAAAAAACGTACACATATGGCGTTGTTCGGACAAATACGATGAAGCTGAAGCGTGCGCGGCGATCATTGACAAGCTGGTGTACGAGGGGTACAAATATAACGAAATCGGCGTTGTCGCAAGGGATATCAGTACCCGCGAGGGCGTGATTGATTCGGCGATCAGACGTCACGGAGTGAGATGCTTCATGTCTGTGTCGAGCGAGATTTCGCGTACTCCGGCTGTCAGATTCGTTCTTGCGGCGCTCTCGCTGATAGCAGGCGGATGGCAGAGAGAGGACATAATTTGTCTTATCAAAACAGGGATGACACCTCTCGGAAAAGCGGATGACGGCGAATGGGAAGAGGATATCCTCGAGCGATACACCGCTACGTGGAAAATCTCGGGCAGACGGATGTATACTGCTGACGACTGGTCGATGAATCCCGACGGCTACAAAACGGAGATCACGGACAGGGGCATGGCGATACTCAAGGCGGTGAACGAGGCGAAAAACAAGCTGATACCGCCGCTGGAAACACTTGCGGAAGCGTTTGATGGCGGAATGATCAGTGCCCGTCAGATTGCCGAAAAGATCGTACAAATTGCCGAGACGTATGATGTGGTCGGATCGCTTGAAGTAACCGCAGAGGCATATGAGAAGATCGGGCAGTTCGCGATGGCTGAAAAATGCAGAAAATCGTGGGCATATGTGTGCGAGATACTCGATAAAATGGTCGAAATCCTCGGGGACTGCGAGATGGGCGCGGCGGGATTTGCAAGCTTGTTCGCGAGAGCAGCATCGGCGATGGATACAGGAACGATCCCTACGGCGGTTGATGAAGTCGTGCTCGGAAGCTCGTCAGGTGTGAGAATTGATTCGCCGAAATGTATAATTATACTCGGGTCAGTTGAGGGAGAATTTCCTGGGAATGTCAGCGACGAGAGAAATTTCTTCGGAGATTCGGACAAAATCGCACTTGAAAATGTAGGGCTGAACCTCTCGTCACCCGATGTAAATCTTCTGACGGCAAGAGAGATGTTCATGTACTACCGAACGGCGGCGCTTCCTACCGAGCAGCTATTTGTACTTATTCCGTCGTCGGGGGGCGAAAATCCGTCAGAAGGCGCGAGAAGAATTGAAGAAATATTCGAAAAACGGAAAATTGAAGTCGTCGAATCTTTCGGTGAAATTCCGCTTGACGAAGTAGTTTACAGCCGAAAAACGGCAGAATTCTTGCTCCCGAGAAGAAGCGGGAAAGCTGATAGAGAGTTTCTGCGCAGCATAATTGATTCAGATGAGAAGAGCAAAGTGCAAAATTCACTAACATCAGTCGGCGAAAATGTCAATAATGACGAAAATCTCGGTGTGATTGTAGATCCCGACGGAACAAGACGATTGATGCTGTCGCAGAGCAAAATCGAAACCTATCTCGCCTGCCCGTTCAATTACGTGTGCAGATACCTGTTGAAGCTCGAGCCTGAGCCGACGTCGGAAATACGCTCGGTTGATGTGGGCAATTTCGTGCACAAAATCCTCGAGAAATTCTTCGTGTCGATCCCGTCGGCTCGGCTTAGATCTGACGACTTCGATCGGGATGAGATCAGGAAAACCGCGGAAGAAATTATTAACGATTACATAGCCGAACTTGAGCGCGGATCGGGCAGAAGTAAAGCTGCAAACGTTCAGACGAACGATGCGAGAGTTGGATATTTATACAATAAGTTGAAAGTTAATGTCATATCGTTCATCGAAGCGATCGTCGCGGAAATCAGACAGAGTCAGTTTGAAACGGCGGCGAATGAAGTTCCGATCGGCTTGAAAGGAAGTAAAATCGAACCGATTGGAATCGAAGCGTCGGACGGAACCAAGGTTGTGCTGAACGGCATTGCCGACCGAATCGATACATACAAAGCTTCAGACGGACGGATTTACTTTCGAATAGTTGACTACAAGACAGGTTCGAAGACGTTCTCGCTTGAAGAAATGAAGTTCGGATACGGATTACAAATGATGATCTACCTGTTTTCGATTTGGAAATATGCCGAAAATAATGTAGAAAATGATGAAGTTTTGCCGGCAGGGGCACAGTATTACATCACGAAACCTGCCGTCGTGACAAGATCGGACGAATCTTCATTGAAATTTGATGAGGAAACGCGAAAAATCGAGAAATCGGGAATATTCACATTGGATGAAGAAGTCCTTCGCGCTATCGACGCTTCGCTCGAAGGCGAATTCATACCGATCAAAAGCGGAAAAGACGGTTTGCTGAAATCTTCTCAAAAAAATTCAGTGCTTATCGAAGCCGCAAAATATGCCGAACTCGGGGTTCAGTTAAACGAAACTGCCGCTAAAATTGCCGATCAGATTTTGTCGGGAAAGGCAGATGTAAAACCCAAAGCGAGGGGCGGAAAGCTTCCGTGCGAATGGTGCGAAAACAAGTATGTGTGCAAAGTAAAAGTGTAAAAAATTAACTTAGATCTTATGGCGAAAATGAATTTTACAGAATCGCAAAAAAAAGCGATTTATTTCGGAGATAAAAATCTGCTCCTGTCTGCCGCGGCGGGAAGCGGAAAAACAGCGTGTCTGACTGCAAGAATTGTCGAGCTGATAGCGCAGGGAAGAACTGAGATTTCGGAGATGCTGATCGTGACATTCACAAAAGCGGCGACTTCTGAAATGAGAATGAGAATAGCCAAAACTCTGCGTGAGGAAGCTGTTCGTTATCGTGCGGTTGATTTGGCAATTTCGGCAAGACTAAGCCGCGCGTCGACTCAGATTACGTCTGCGGAAATATCCACAATACACTCATTTTTATTCAAAAACTTGAAGAAATACTTCCCGTTGGCAGGTTTTCCGCAGGATGCAAAGATTCTTGATTTGAGCCGAGTTGAAAGCGTAAAACGCAAGATTATTCGCAAAATAGTTGATTCTGAGTTCGAAAAACCTGCAGAACAAGACGAAAGATTCATCGAACTCGCGAATATAATTGGAATTACTCGCGAGAGCGAAAAGATCGATGAGGAAATTTTGTGGATAATCGAAAAGCTTGGTGATATAGATCGCGAGAATATTTATACGGAAGATATGCGTTCTGCATCCGACGGTAAGGATTTTCTTGAAACGGTTTGGGGACGCGAACTGCGAAAGAAAATTATATCTTTTGCGGAGTCTTACCGGAATATTTTTGCCGGATTTTCAGACGAGTTAGAAGACTATCCGCAGATCGGTGAAAAGTACAAACCGGCGATGTCGGGTGATATGAACTGGATCAGCGGAATCATCGAAATCTGCTCAAAAGACGAAAATAAAGCGGTGAGTTATGACGAGCTGAAGAGTAAGTTTGAGTCATATGAACCTGCGCGGCTCGGAACGGTTTCGAAAAAGGATAAGAATGAGCTTTGTACAGAATATAAACATTTCCGCGACAAATTCAAGAAGGATCGAGATGATCTTGAGGAGCAGTTTTTTTGCTATTCGTCGGCTGAGATAAGACGTTCGGCTAAGAAAATCATGCGATGCGCGGATAAGATTGCAGAGCTTGCCGATGAGTTTGCGAAAGAACTTGACCGAACAAAAATCCGGATCGGCGGAATCGAGTACGACGATCTTGAGAGGATCGCGCTGAAACTGTTTGAAGATGAAAACGGAAACCCGTCGAAAATCGCCGAAGAGATCGGTAAAAAGTACAAGTACATTTTCGTCGATGAATACCAGGACACGAACGGAACGCAAGACAGAATCTTCAGAGCGATCAGCGGAAATTCGGTGCGGTTCATGGTCGGCGACATCAAACAGTCGATTTATCGTTTCCGCGGTGCTGAGCCTGAAGTCTTCAAGCATTACAGAGAAATCTGGGGCGCAGGCGAAGAATCCCCGTTGGGCGAGTCGATATTCTTGAGCGAGAACTTCAGATGTGACGGCCCTGTTGTGGATTTCACGAACGCTGTGTCGGCCGCGACGCTCAAACACGGCGGTATCGGATATTTGCCTGAAGACGATTTGATAAAGGGAAAGGTGACTGACTATGAGGAGAAGCCGGTTGAAATCGTCCTGGTTGATAAAAAAAGCGACGAGAAAGAATCGGCTGATGACTCTGATGAATCGGTTGGTGGGACAGAAGCGATGGCTGTGGCTCGAATTGTCCGCGGGATGATTGGACGATATTCGCTTCCCGGCGGACGAATAGTCGGTGCTGGTGACATAGCGGTTATCATGCGAAGTCCCGGCTCGGCAGGTGAAGAATACGCTAAGGAGCTTACGGCGGTCGGTGTAAGAGCGAAATCGGCGAAAAGTGTGCCGTTGTATGAATATTCATCAGTCAGATTGATCGTTTGTCTTTTGAACCTTGTTGACAATCCGCTGAGAGATATCTATACCATCGGCGCCTTGAAATCTCCTTTGTTTGGTTTTACGACAGATGAGCTGATCGGTCTGAGAAGAATGAGTGACGATTTTGTTTTCTCGGCAGTCAAGGATTTTGCGGAAGTTACTCCTGCCTCTGAAGAGGGTCAGAGCTTGGAAGATCCTTTCGCCGAAAAATGCAGGTTTGCAATTGAGTGGTATGATCGTGAAAAAATCATGAGCAGATCGGTCGGAGTAGCGGATTATATTGAATATTTAGTCAATACCTACGATAT
>CAZPPN010000083.1:0-6017 GCA_964588425.1 uncultured Ruminococcus sp.
ACATTGTTCAGATAGTTGTCGTGCTGATAATAATGCTGATCATGAATCCGCTTCTCACGCTTCTGTCAATTGTGACTGTTCCGTTTCTTGTTCTGTCACTGAAATTCATCATGACACGTTTCGACACGCTTCATGTAAGAAGATGGACAAGAACCCGTCAGATGAACGCTGTACTTTCCGATATTCTTTCGGGCATCAGAGTTGTAAAGGCTTTCTCAAAGGAAAAAGAGGAAACCGCAAGATTCGACAAACGCAGTCATGAGCTTGCGGACAGCGAAATGAACACTTCAATCTTCGGTACCGTTGCGTTTCCGACAATCGGTGTTCTCTTCTACATCAGCAATCTCATTGCTCTCGGTTACGGCGGATGGCTTGTAATAAACGGAGAGATGACTTACGGTATATTGCTCACGTTTATCTCCTACATGAACATGATCCTCTCCCCTCTCCAGAATTTTATCAATATGGTCTATGAATTCACGGACTGTCTCAACGCAATGAGCAGACTTATCGAGATTATGGATGCGAAAGCTGACGTTACCGAGGCTGAAAATCCCGTGCGTATGCCTGAATGCCGCGGTAATGTTGAATTCAGAAATGTGGATTTCTCATATGATAAGAACAGAAAGATTATAGACGGTGTGTCTTTCGATATTGAAGCGGGTCAATCACTCGGAATCGTCGGACATACGGGAGCCGGAAAATCAACTCTCGCAAATCTGCTTATCAGACTTTATGATGTGACGGACGGTGAGATTCTTATTGACGGCGTTAATGTAAAGGATATTGCTTTCGAGGATCTGAGAAAGAATATTGCAATAGTATCGCAGGAAACATATCTGTTCATGGGATCAATACTTGACAACATCAGATATGCACGTCCTGACGCAACTGAAGCTGAAGTTATCGAAGCCGCAAAGATCGCAGGAGCGCACGATTTTATTATCAAGCTGCCCGACGCTTATTCCACTATGATCGGATTCGGCCACAAGGATCTCTCCGGGGGTGAAAGACAGAGAGTATCTATTGCAAGGGCGATCCTCAGAAATCCGAAGATTCTAATTCTTGACGAAGCTACTGCCGCTATGGATACGGAAACCGAGCGTAAGATCCAGACTGCGCTCGAGAAGCTGTCGGTCGGACGTACTACCATCACGATCGCACACCGTCTCTCCACTCTTCGTGACGCTGACAAACTGATCGTCATCGAAAACGGTAAGGTACCCGAAGCGGGAACACATCTTGAACTTATCAACAAAAAAGGAATTTACTTCAATCTCTATAAGCTCCAGCTTGAAGCTATGAAGAATATCGGTATTGAAGAATAACAGAGGAGACAGTATGGCAGAAATAACTACCGAGAAAACAGCTCTTCGCGATGTTGTTGCGGTAACATATATTACCCGTGACAATGCAGCATTTGAGATATGCAATGATTTTATAAAAATGACGCTTACGGAGGCAAACGATCAGGGAGAGACGGAAACCAAAACATATGACCGTATTTTCTTGCATCGCGCATTCCCTTTCGATTTTCCCTATTCATACATATCCGTCCTTGATTCCGATTCAAAAGAACTGGGAATTATTGCCGATATTGATGTGCTCGGTGAAGAAAACTCAAAAATGCTCCGCGCCGAGCTTGACAGAAAGTATTATACTCCCGTTATAAAACAGATTCTTTCCGTCAAAGACAAGTTCGGATATTCTTACTGGAAAGTGCTTTCCGATGAGGGTGAGCTTTCCTTTACCTGCCGCGATACTTTCCAGAGTCTTATGAAAGTCGGCGGTACACGGATATTTGTAAACGATATCGACGGAAACCGATATGAGATTCCCGATATCGAACAGCTTGACCGCAAGAGCTTCAAGAAAATCGAGCTTTTCCTGTAACAAAAATAACTATTCGGAGTAAAACAATGGATAACAGAAAAAATCTGACAGAAAGGATTGTTTCACTGGACAAAAGCATATCTGCCGAAGATGTATTGCTCCCCTTTGACTTCAATCTCACTCCGTCAGACAGAAAAAACAGAGTTGATGGTATTGCAGCCCTTCTCCGTGACAGGATTGTTGTTTTCTCGGACGGTGTGAAGACACTCGATATCCCGATCAGCGGCATCAAGGAAGCAGTATTCCGCAAGGGCATCGGCTGTGTCTTCATCGAATACTGCTCTGCCGAAGGAGATTGGCATATAATCTGCCGCGGTGACGGTCAGTACAACGATTTCTACGCCGCAGCAGCCAGAGAGATCAACAACTATCTTGAAGGCAAGGATATCTCCTACGAATATGAAAAAGATGTCAATCACCGCTGTCCCAAATGCAACAGGCAGTACAGACCCGGATCGAATATCTGTGAGCACTGTGTCGACAAAAAACACTACCTGCTCCGCCTGTGGGAGATTGCAAAACCGTCGCGATATCTCATTTACCTCTCGGTAATATTCTATTTCTTCATCGCGATCGTAAATCTGCTTCCTCCTTACATCAACAGAATCCTTGTGGACAATTATATTGAAGCAAATGATGTTCCCAAAGTCGGGGAGTATCTGCTTGTAATTCTCTCGCTTCTTGTTGTCAACATACTTGCGAAGCTGTTTTCGATGTCACGCAATATTCTCCTTGCCAAAGCGAGCAACAAAATCACGGTTTCTCTGCGTGAACTGGTGTTTGATAAAATCCAGAAGCTCTCGATTTCCTCGATTTCCAAGAGAACATCAGGGGAACTGATGAATCGGGTATCGAGTGACACAAGTGAGCTGTCACGATTCATTTCAAACGACTTCGGAAACATGATTGAGCAGATTCTTGTTCTGCTTGCCGTCGGTATTTATCTGTTCTCTTACGACTGGCGTCTCGCTTTGATGATCATTCTCCCGACGCCTATCGTATTGTACAGCTACCGTATTTTCAGAAAGTTCATGCACCGTGTGTATCACCGTCAATGGCAGCTCCACTCAAGAGCAAACAGCATTCTGCATGACACCTTCTCGGGTATCAGAGTTGTTAAAGCATTCGGTATGGAACGCCGTGAAATATCCCGATTTGATGAGATTTCTTCTCAGGAAAAAGATGCGCAGATTGTCGCAGAAAAGTTCTTCGGCAAACTCAATCCCGTACTCGGCTTCCTCATGGGAATCGGTGAGTATTTCCTGCTGTACTATGTAGGATCGAGAATCCTCGACGGTG
This sequence comes from uncultured Ruminococcus sp., assembly GCA_964588425.1. Classification (GTDB taxonomy): domain Bacteria; phylum Bacillota; class Clostridia; order Oscillospirales; family CAG-272; genus UMGS1696. The sequence goes on from CAZPPN010000083.1 coordinate 3,193, forward strand.
AAATGACAATCGGTGAGATGAGCCAGTTCTCAGCATATGTCAGCATTATTTACGGCCCTCTCCGCTGGCTGTCGTTCCTTCCGAGACGTCTTACACGAATTATGACATCGGTTGTCAAGATTTTCGATGTAGTTGACGAGCAGATTGAAGTTGCTGACCGTGAGAACGCGAAAGATCACGATATCGAGGGATATATTTCATTCAAAAATGTATCATTCGGTTATGACAAGACCGCTTATGTGCTGAAGAATGTTTCCGCAGAGATCAAACCCGGCGAGATGATCGGTATTGTAGGCAAATCCGGTGTCGGTAAATCCACCCTTATCAATCTCGTAATGCGTCTTTATGATGTTATCGACGGTTCTATCGAGATTGACGGAATTGACATCAGGGATATTTCTCAGGAATCGCTCAGGTCTCAGATCGGTGTTGTGCTTCAGGAAACTTTCCTCTTCTCGGGCACCATTTACGACAACATCGCTTATGCAAAACCTAATGCAACACGTGACGAAGTTATTACTGCCGCAAAGATCGCAGGAGCGCACAGCTTTATCATGAAGCTGCCGAATGCTTACAACACCAAAGTCGGTGAACGCGGTCACACCCTCTCAGGCGGCGAGAGACAGAGAGTTGCAATAGCGCGCGCTGTCCTGCACAATCCGAGAATTCTTATTCTTGATGAAGCTACCTCATCTCTTGACACCGAAACCGAAAAGCAGATTCAGGATGCGCTTCAGAAGCTCATTGCGGACAGAACTACTCTTGCTATCGCTCACCGTCTGTCAACGCTCAGAAACGCTACACGAATCCTCGTACTCGATCAGGGTGGTGTTGCCGAGATCGGAACTCACGAAGAGCTCATGCGTCAGAAAGGTATCTATTACGGTCTCGTAATGGCACAAAGACAAATGTCTAATATGTCTCAGAAGAACCGCCCCCAAAAAAACGAAACCGCGTCATAAAGCAAATCCCAAACTGAATAAACAAAACGGGCTTCTGCAAATCGTATTCAGCACGAAATGCACAAGCCCGTATGTTTTTTAAGTTTTCAGGAAGCGAGATATCTCTCAAGCCACGCAATGCCGATATCGAACGCATCGGTAAGTCCCGACTTCATGCTCTCTTTGACAACACGCTCGTTCATCGGGAGAGATGTATCTGTTTTGAGAAGCTGGACATATACCTGATCGGGTACGTTCTTTCCCTTGTACTCTTTCTCGGACATTATTATCATCTGAATGATGTATTTATCCGATACGCTGCCGTAACAGATTATGTTATCCTCTCTTACAAGGGGTCTGTTCTTATAAAGTATAAAATCTCCGTCGACGGTAGAGATTACATCTTTTTTATCAATAATCTTATCTGCCATAATATAACCCTTTCATAATAGTATTATTTCAGTATATAATTATACATCAATTTATGGTATAAGTCAAGGATTATATTTTTATTTTTCACAAATCTCCGAGCACTTTCATGAGAATATCGACATCTCTGATCCTGTTCATCGGCGAAAAGCTGATTCTTACCGTTCCGTCTGCGATTGTGCCGACAGTTTTATGTGCTATCGGAGCGCAGTGATATCCTGTTCTTGTGCAGATTCCTTTTGAGGCGAGATAAGCGCCGATTTCCGCTGGTGTTCTGTTCTTCACTGTGAACGATATTACGTTTCCTGTGCTGTCTCCGTGTAATTCCAGCTCTTTCATTCCGGCGGCTGAGTTTCTGAAATGATATGCCAGCATACATTCGTACTCATGTATCGCGCCGATGCCGTAGTCTCTGACATATTTCATTCCCGAGAGAAGCCCTGCTATTGAAGCCACCGCCTGTGTACCCGCCTCAAATCTCTCAGGCATATCTGACGGCATATCGGGATCAAGTGAGTTAATACCCGTTCCGCCCTCGATAATCGTTTTGTACTCGCATCCGCTTCTGCTGATCAGCAAACCTGTGCCCATAGGTCCGAACAAGCCTTTGTGTCCGGGCATACACAGGGATGTAATGTTCATCCTCTCAAGATTTATCGGCAGATGTCCGGCACTTTGGGAGGCGTCAACAATGAATGAAATACCGTATTTCGAGCACAGTCTGCCTATCTGGGCTATCGGAAGTACCTTTGAGCATATATTCGACTGATGGGTTGCGATAATTATCGATGTGTTTGACTTAATTCGGGAATGTATATCACGCAGTATATCCTCTGTACTGCCTGATGCGTCATACATCTCGATCTCACAGCCGCTTTTTGAGAGTGACACAAGCGGACGGTAAACGGCATTATGGGCATAATTATCGTACAGTATATGACATCCGCTTGATGCTAACCCTTTGATCGCGAAATTTAATGCCTGAGTAGCATTCAGCGTAAAAACAACATTGGCACCGTCCGCACCGAATATATCACCTGCGGTTTCACGTGCTTCGTAGATCACTTCTGCTGCCGCATTTGACAGTTTGTGCGATCCTCTGCCCGGATTGCCGGATTTGTCTCTCAGCGCATCTGAAACGCTTCTGATAACAGATGGTGGCTTCGGCCATGTTGTTGCTGCATTATCAAGATAGATAAGCTGTTTTCTCAATGACTGCTGCCCCCTTTCCCGATGATATCTCCGTATGCGATCTTTTTCCTCTCAAGTGTGCGTATAAGTCTGTCGGTGTCTTCGCAGTTTATTCTCAGTCCGAGCGAGCATCCTCTTTTCGTGACTGAGGGATCAATCGATACCACTTCCGCACCGATTTTCTCAAAAGCCGCCGCTCTCCTTGCCTTTTCTGCAAGAAACTGGCTTCTCATTCCTATTACACAGTCTGCCATATTCATTTGT
>CAZPPN010000083.1:6027-7936 GCA_964588425.1 uncultured Ruminococcus sp.
ATTTGTCCTTTCGTATGCAGTAACATTATCCAAGGACAGTTTATGTCAGCCACAATCATTTTGACAGGATTAAATTGACAATATGCGTGATTTGTAATATAATAAAGTAAACACAGCAACCGTCATGAAAGGCAGAACAATGGAAAAAGGCGATATTTTCAGACTAAATATTACGGATACAAACGAAAACGGCATGGGTATTGCAAAACATGACGGTATGGTTATTTTTATACCAAATCTTGTCGAGGGCGATACGGCAGATGTGCGAATTGTTTCGCTTGAAAAGTCATATGCGATCGGTGAGCCTCTGTCACTTGCGGATTTTTCCGAATACAGAGTTGAATCCTGCTGTTCATCTGCGGATGACTGCGGAGGATGTACGCTTTCTCACGTCAGTTACGAATATGAAAACATTATTAAGAAAAATACCGTACGCGCCGCTTTCAGAAGATGCGGACTCCCGTATGATATTGTTGAAGATACAGTATTCAGCAGCAGAAGAACAGGCTACCGCAACAAGATCGGGGTACATTACTCGTCGGAAAACGGGTATTTCGGGCTTTACAAGGCTCAGAGCAACGATGTCATACCGTTTGACGGATGTGCTATCTGTCCCGATATTATGAGTGATATTATCAGATTCACAAATGCGAAACCCGAGCTTCTTGCAGGATGCGGGATTGATGAGATTTTTATCAGAACATCTGGCGAAAAATCCGTAACCGTTTCTCTGTATTCCGAGAAAAAATCCGATATCGGCACATATTCCGAAGCACTCCGCCGTGAGTTCTGCGAAATTGATGACGTTGTTCTTATCAACTCAAATAAGAAATTATCTGAGAAGACGTATATTCACGATCGGATATGCGGTGTTGATATGCGTTTTTCTTCCGAGGCATTCAGACAGGTGAACAAGGATGCTTTTGAAAAACTGCTCGGGCTGGTACACTCATTTGCGGCTGAAGCTGATTTCCGATACGCGGCGGATCTTTACTGCGGTTCGGGAATAATCGGACTGACACTTGCAAAACGGTTACCTGATGCACGTTTCTGGGGCATAGAGATCAACGCAGAGGCTATATCTGACGCGAAATACAACGCTGAAGCGAACAATATCGGAAACATCGAGTTTTTCTGCGGCGACGCGGCTTCATTCGGCAGAAAGATTCCGCGCGAGATCAAACCTGAGCTGATTGTAGTCGATCCACCGCGCGCAGGACTGTCGAAAGCGATGATCGTGGATCTGAAGATGCTGTCGCCGGATAGATTGATTTATGTTTCGTGCAATCCGCAGACGCTCGCAAGGGATCTGAAGGAAATATGCGGCTTCAGGTACTCTATCGGGCGTGTGTGTCCGGTGAATATGTTCCCGATGACGCGGCATTGCGAGTGTGTGGTTTATTTGAGCAGGGATTAAGCCGACGATTATGCTAATGCAAATGATTTTAAAACAAGTGTGAACTGACGTACAAACTTGAATATGGCGGCAGAGGTGATAAACTATGGGAAGATCGGTAAGAAATGCTGCAAAAGCGTTGATTATTAAAGATGATAAAATGCTTGCAATAAAAATCCGCGACGGAAAAGAAGAATGGTTCATCATGCCGGGCGGCGGTCAAGATACAGAAGAACTCCTGCCGGAGACTGCTTGCAGAGAAGTTGCGGAAGAAATGGGGTTGTATGTAGAGGTAAAAGATCTTGTATTTGTTATAGAGGGACTGCATGGTGAAAAATTTCATCGTGTTGATCTTGTATTTTTATGTGAGTATAAAGGGAAAATTGAAAACGCTGCCTTACAGGGTGACACAAATCAAGTTGGATATGCCTGGCTTGACATCAAGACATTAAATACGACACCTCTATACCCCTCCAAACTACGCAGACAGATTATGAATCTGTATGAAGGAAA
>CAZPPN010000084.1:0-5861 GCA_964588425.1 uncultured Ruminococcus sp.
AGACTTGTAATTCTCCATAAGAACATTCCCAATATGCTTTCTCACATCACAACAACAATCGCGTCTCAGAATATCAACATCGAGCACATGGCTAACCGCTCTAAGGGTGACTATGCGTGCACACTAATTGACACATACGCAAATGTTACTGATGACATGATCTCTGTAATCGAAAGCATGGACGGTATTATCAGAGTTATCAAGATCGCATAATTCAATTTTTCAAAATAAAGATCGAAAGAGCTTGCCGTTGTTTCTTCGACAGGCTCTTTTGATGCTCTTTTTTGTATTTTTAATGTAAAATAATACATAAAAATGTGATTTTTCACACTTGATTTTGCAGATTTAATGCATTGACAAAATATAAATTCTGCCATATAATGTAATGGACACTAAAAGAAGAGGTTTTTATCGTGGATAACCAATCGTTGAACATAAAGGTTGTAAAATTCGGCGGAAGTTCTCTTGCAGACGCTGAACAGTTCAAAAAAGTCGGCAGTATCATCAAAGCCGATCCGACAAGAGTTTTTGTAATCCCCTCAGCCCCCGGAAAGCGTTTCTCGGATGACACCAAAGTTACCGATATGCTTTACGAATGCTACAATGTTTCTTCCACCGGCGGAAATATAGATTGTATCTTTGAAAAAATTAAAGAAAGATACAATCTCATCATCGAGGGTCTCGGACTTGATTTTGATCTTTCCGATGAATATAATCATATCAAATGGGCTATCATTCATCATGCGGGACGCGACTATGCAGCCAGCCGAGGTGAATATCTCAACGGTCTCATTCTCGCGAAATATCTTGGATATGATTTCATTGATCCTTCAAACTTCATCAAATTCCTTGATAACGGTGTATTTGATGCTGATACAACAAATACATTCCTCTCCGAAGAACTTACAAAGCACAAGAACGCTGTAATTCCAGGCTTCTACGGCTCTATGCCCAACGGTACTATCAGAACATTCTCGAGAGGCGGAAGCGACATCACAGGCTCCATCGTATCACGCGCATGCATTGCTTCCATTTATGAAAACTGGACCGATGTAAGCGGCTTCCTCATGGCTGACCCCAGAATTGTCAATAATCCCAAAGGAATCAAGTACATTACCTACCGTGAGCTTCGTGAGCTTTCCTACATGGGTGCTACCGTTCTTCACGAGGATGCTATCTTCCCCGTTCGTTTCGCAGGTATTCCGATAAATATCAGAAACACAAACAATCCCGAAGATCCCGGAACAATGATCGTTCCTCAGACAGATGTTTATGATGCTGACAGTATCATTACAGGTATCGCAGGTAAAAAAGGCTTCTGTGTAATCAATATTGAAAAAGCTATGATGAACGCAGAGCTCGGATTCGGACGCAAGGTTCTTGAAGCTATCGAAAACGAAAATATTTCTTTCGAACATCTTCCCTCTGGTATTGACACAATGAGCGTTGTTCTCAACAGTGCTGAGGTTCAGAATCACCATGACAGTCTCATTAACAGAATCTGCAAGCTCGTTGAACCTGATTCCGTTACAATTGAAGACGGTCTCGCGCTCGTAGCGGTTGTAGGACGCGGTATGGTTAAGTCCAAAGGTACAGCGGTTCGTGTCTTCAAGGCTGTTGCTGACGCAGGTATCAATATCCGTATGATCGACCAGGGTTCATCCGAACTCAATATCATTCTCGGAGTTGACGAAAAAGACTTTGAAGAAGCGATGAGAGCTATCTACAACGAATTTGTAAAATGATAAAAGACAGAGAGGCTCTCATCTTACGGGAACCTCTCTGTCTTTTTAATTACTTTTCGGGAAACACATGAATCGGAAGCTCGACTCCGCCGATCACATGGAAATGCAGATGGAATACCGTCTGACCAGCATCGTCGCCGCAGTTGGAAATTACTCTGTATCCGTTGGCAGCTCCGCCGATTTTTGCGATTTCGGGAATCTTCTCAAAAATTTTTGAAACGTACACACTGTTGTCGGGTGTGATCTCATCCATTGAAGCTATGTGCTTTTTGGGGATTACAAGAATATGACAAGGCGCTTCGGGATTGATATCCTTGAAAGCGTAGATGTATTCATCCTCATATACCTTTGCGGAAGGGATTTCTCCGGCGATAATTCTGCAGAATAAGCAGTCCATAATATTTCTCCTTTAAGATAAATTTTATCAGACTTATTTTAACATATATAAGTAAAAAAATCAAGGATTCAGAAAATGTTTAAAGTATTTGATATTCACACTCACACATATCCGGAGAGCATCGCCGAAAAAGCCTGTGTAAATCTCGGGAAGTTTTACAATTTGCCTATTCGTGGAAAAGGAACATACGCGCATCTTGAATCTCAGGCTGCCGAGAATAATGTAGGCGGTTATCTTCTCTTTTCCGTTGCTACAAATGCTCATCAGGTTCCGAAAGTAAACTCATCCATAGCGGATCTTATGGAACTGTCACGATCACACGGATTCAAGTCGATGGGATTTGCCGGAATGCATCAGGATTATCCCGACTTTGAAGGTGAAGTAAACCGTTCCGTTGAACTCGGTCTCTGCGGTGTAAAGATTCACCCAGATATTCAGGAGGTTGACATCAACGATAAGAAACTTCTTCCGCTGTATGAGATTCTTCAGGCAAAAGATCTTCCGCTGTACCTTCACATGGGCGACGAGAGACCTCAGTACAGGTTCTCAGAAGCACGAAAGCTCGTTGATGTGGTTGAGCAATTCCCTTGTCTCAGAGTCGTTGCAGCGCATCTGGGCGGCTATCAGGCGTGGGATGATGCTATTGAAATGCTGGCAGGACGTGAAAACATTTTTTATGACACATCCAGCGCGTTGTGGGCAATGACATCCGAAAAAGCGGCTGAGCTTATATCTGCTTTCGGTCACGAAAAAGTCATGTTCGGGACGGATTATCCCATTGTCGATGTCAAAGAAGAACTTGACCGTTTCTTCAGAATCAAACTTACCGACAAAGAGCGTGAGGATATTCTTTGGAACAATGCTGTACGCTTCCTTGGAATTGAGGAATAAGGATGCTTGATAGATTTGAGAGTTATTCTTTATGGGAAAAGCTTGCGGCTGAAGACCGTCCGATTTTTCTTTACGGCACGGGAAACGGCGGAGACAAGATCTTTTCCGCGCTCGAGAAATACGGTGTAACACTTACCGGTGTTTTCGCATCTGACGGATTTGTTCGCGACAGATATTACCACGATTATCATGTACGGGCATATTCGGATATCAGGAGCGAATATGGTGACGATATTATCGTACTGCTCGCATTCGGCACCACTCTTCCCGATGTAACTGAATTTATTGAATTGCTTGATGGACGGCACGAATTGATAATTCCAGATGTTCCTTTGTACGGCGGAGATCTGTTTGATATGGAATATTTCTTGAATCATCAGGATCGCATCAACCATGTACATGATTTATTTACCGATGAGAAATCACAGAAGATATTCCGCGATGCAATCAATTTCAGACTCACGGGAAAATACTGTTATCTTTCCGAAACAGAGCCGATGGAAGATTCTCTCAAGGAGCTTTTCGGGATGAAAAGAATCAGTTCTGTTCTTGACGGGGGTGCATTCCGCGGAGACAGTACAGAAATATTCGCAAGTGTATTCTCGCCCGACAGTATCATTGCGGTAGAAGCAGATCCCAGAACATTTCTGAAGCTGAAAAATTATGCCGACGCGGAAATACGTTCCGAAGTTGAATATATCAATGCGGCTTTGTGGGACAGAGACGGTGTTCTTGAATATACATCATCAGGAAGCCGCGGTTCGGGAGAGTCCGGCAGGAACAGACGAGCCAAGAATGCATCCGTTGTATCGCGTTCTATCGACTCGATTATCGGGGACAGAAAAATTGATTTTATCAAACTCGATATTGAAGGAGCCGAATCACTCGCTCTCGACGGCGCCTGTGAGACGCTGAGGACGCATGAGCCGGATCTTGCTGTCTCTTTATATCATCGCACCGATGACATCCTTGAATTGACTGAGCGCATCAGAGGCACTCTTCCCGGGCATCGCCTTTATCTGAGACGTGTTCCCTGCATCCCGATGTGGGATCTCACACTTTATGCAGTAAAATAAACAGAAAAGCGGCTGAACAACCGATGTACTGAAACCGGTTAAATCAGCCGCTTAATTCATTGTTTTACTGTGCTTTTGTGATACCCGTAACAGCGATCGTCACAAGCAGATATTTGCTGCACAGTTTTATTTCTTTGTTTAGAGCAATATACTGGTTGCCGCCGAGAAGGAATCTTCCGTCAGATCCAGTTGTGCCCATGACATCCATACTTCCCTCGACATCAACACGGTAAAGATCACCCGTAGCGTTATTCGATGCCGCTACAATTGTACCGTCTGACATTTCGTAATATCTTACAGCATCACTGACTGTAATACCTTCGCGGAGAGTGCCGAAAAGTTCACCCGAGTCTTCGATGTAAAAATTCGTTCCCTTTACAAAATAATTATCGGCTGACGAATCCTTGATATTCTTCACTTCAAACGACAGAATGTAGTTTTCAAGCTGAACATCGTTGCTTATGTCAGACCCTTTTATATCCAGAAATCTTACGGCAATACTTACCGCGCATATTATGACCACAATTATTATAAAAATGTCAAGCGCGCCGAGAGTTCTTTTATTTTTAGTCTTATTCATATTTCCTCCAGTTTACTCCTCCGACGGTATAGCAAATATACTGTCTTCAATATCATCAGCAGTAAAAACTTCAAACAAATCAGTTACGACCGATCTGAAAACAACACCGTTCAGTGAAGAATATTCTTCGGTTACTATTCCGGTTTCAACCGAAATCCTGTATTCGTCAGAAAAGCCCCGATCATCTTCACTGAATTTGACAGAAATTGTTTTTCCGTTATTGATAAGCTCAGCGTCGTACAGCGAATACTCGGCTCTGCTTTTTATACTGCCGAGAGATGTGATACCGATTTCCGAATATATTGAATCCTGATCGGAAACTGTCACAAGATGATCGCTCGGATATGCAATGTACAGCTTTTCACCGCTGCATATAACAGTCTTGGAATCGGATTCTATAAGGAAATTGTTACCTTTTTTGATAATGCTGTATTTTTCGACAGAATACTCATTTCCGGATATGCTGATTACTCTCAGCTCTCTTTTATATGAGCTGTGCTCAGTAATAAGCTCGAACGGATCTTCATTTTCCTGCGGTGTGTAAACGGTATATTCGGAATCGTTGCGGTTCAGTATATCTCCGTCAAACTGCTCTGTCTCATTGACATATTCATCATCCGACGGAACTTCTTCCGAAAACAACGGAATCTTTATCACACCTGCGAAAAACAGAGAAGCTGTCAGCACAATGACTGTGATCAGCGGAATAAGTATAAACAACAATACTTTTCTGCGGGTTCGCTGATTGCTTTTTTCTTCAGTCATGGAAACCTCCGATCAAAAAGCGATTACTGGTCAGTTTATTCATCATCGCTGTTTTCCTGAGAATCGGATGTACTGTTTGCTTCCGAACTGCTTTCCTCTTCGGAATTCTGCGGTATTGATCCGCCGTTCTGCTCTTCGATTTTTTTGATTTTTTTCGGATCAAGCTCGCTGATGTATTCTTCGATAGTCATATCGTTTTCGATAATTCCGGAATGCTTACGGCTTATCGGATTTTTGAGAATCATAAAGTTTATCATGAAAATTAGAATTGCAATAACAAGAATTGCACCTGCTTTAAGAATTCTTGTCTGGCTGAACATCGCCTCAGTACAGAACACAGCTACAAGTCCGAGGATACCGCATATTGCATAGAGTATCTTGACTGATTCTTTCTGAGTGAATCCCAT
>CAZPPN010000084.1:5871-7935 GCA_964588425.1 uncultured Ruminococcus sp.
GTGATGTATGTGTCCTCTGTCGGGTGCAAACGGACTTTTTCCCGCAAACAATCTTCTGAAAATTGCGAAAGTAGTATCGAAAATCGGGAGCGCAAAGATCATAAGAGGCACAAGGAACGACAGCATCGCATGAAGCTTGAAAACGCCCTGTACAGATAATACGGCAAGTGAATATCCGAGGAATAGTGCTCCGGTGTCACCCATAAAGATACGTGCGGGATTTGAGTTGAAAGGCAGGAATCCTACACATGAACCGAAGAGTATTCCGCAGATCAAAGCGCTGACAAAGTCTCCGTTCAGCAGAATAACAGTCAGAAGCGAAAGTGAGGAAATAGCGGAAACACCACAGGCAAGACCGTCAAGGCCGTCTATGAAATTGATAGCGTTTGTGAGTCCTGCAATCCAGAGAATGGACACAGGGATAGCAAAATAGCCGAGATCAACATATACTCCGCCGAGGTTGATGTGATCTATTACACATCCGTTAAATACCGCAAATATTGTGACAAGCACCTGTACAAACAGCTTGTACCATGCGTTGAGTCTGAATATATCATCGAGGATACCGAGACAAACCAGCAGACCGCCGCCGATCCAGATTGTTACAAGCTCGCGTGAGAATTCACAGAACAGCATTGTTGTGACGGAAAAGCTGATATATATAGCCAGACCGCCGATTCGCGGAATAGGTTTTTTATGGACACGTCTTCCGTCAAGCGGCACATCAACAGCGCCGATCTTGAAAGCAAGAACTCTCACCGGAGGTGTCAATGTAAACGCCAGAAGCATCGCGCATACAACTGCCACAATGCCAAAGACCAGTTGAGTCATTTTTTCGTTCTCCTTATTATTATTTGATCTGATCAGCCATCAGTTCTATGCAGTATCCCACGCAATAGATGTCGGGAAGCATAAGACTGTACTGTTCACCTACCCTTATTTCGCATCCGTCAACAGTAAATGCACGGTCGGTTTCCTCTGCGGATGCATCGATTGTAATTCTGAGAGTAATTCTGTCCGCGTAATCAGAAACGGTTTCCCTGCCGTTTATTGCATCAAATGTTATTTTACGGTAAGGTACAGCTTCCACTCCGCTGACTACGCCGATACTTTTTCTTTCGATTGCATCCTGCACAGCCTGTCCTGTTTTGACTGCGTCGGAAAGATTCGGGTCAAGATTATTGATTTCCACTACATACTGGATATCGCGTTTTACATTTGCGTCATTTCCGTTCTTTTCGACTCCGAATACAAAAACATAGAGAACAACTGCTGCTGCGGCTGCAAGAAACAAAATTATCAGAATATCTATTACGTTGAATCTTAATTTTCTGTTATTCATCTGCCTGTCCTTTCGGTAAAGCTTTTGCATTTTTATTTTTTTGTATTTTCAGCTCGGTTTCGCATTTGATTTTTTCATATACAGAATAATCTTCGGGATTCTCGATAAGCTGTCTTCCGCATCTGACATACGCTGCTGCCAATCCGCACACAAGCCAGAACATCAGGTAGAGACGGTAATTATACCATGCGTAATCCGTCATTCCCTGGACCAGAACCGCTATGATTCCGCACAGAGGACCGGCTGTCGATACTCTTAGCTGAATCTTGCCTTTTGACATAACAGAAGGCTTACTGTATTCCCGGTCGAGTACGGATCTTCTCACTGCGCTCTCCGAAATATCGGGCGTTCCGAGTCGTGTATTCTTATCGGACAATTTTGCGAAAAAGGTAAATGCTGACTGAAATACAAGGAATATCGCCGCAAGAAATACAAGCAGTCCGCCCAATCCGAGCTCAAGCCAAATCTGCAGGAAGAGATTATGCGAGTGAGGCGCTGCTTCAATTCCGTTATATGCATAGAGCGGATAGATTCTTTCCCATGCGCCCTCTCCGACACCGATGCCGGATAACGGATTATCGGAAATCATATCAACCGCTGCCTGCCAGATAAATACTCTGTAAGAGGTTGAGGAATCGGCAAGATTACCTATGCTTGTGATTCTGTTGACAATTGAGGCTGGAAGCACCCGAAAGAGCAACGGGATGGAAGCAATCCCTGCG
>CAZPPN010000085.1:0-7847 GCA_964588425.1 uncultured Ruminococcus sp.
TGAGAAAACCGTTCGCGACCTCGTTACCTCGGCACAGCGGGATGTTTGGTTTGTATTTATACTCCAAAATCCGTAAGCGATTGCCGTGGGGATTTTCTCTGTTTTCTTTCGGGTGTTTATGGTTTTTTTGGGGGGCTTACAGGTATCTACTTCGCGTAGGGCGTTAGTTTGTTGCTCCAAACCCATGTATGGGTAGGCGTAGGAGCGAGAAACGAACGCCTTATGCCGAGTAAGATCACTGTAATACAAAGCCAAAATAACTCCCCCACGCCGTACGCGCAGTACAGAAAATCCACCAAAACCTTGACATTTCCGCCCCATAGTGATATAATTTCTTTGATAAGCATCTCCCATAGGGAAAAGCAAAATTTTCATTACATAAATCATTACATATCCCCCATACCAAGGGGGAAACGGAGGAAATCATGGCAAAAGTTTTAGTTGAAACAAGCGCTCGTCACGTACACCTTTCCGAAGAACATATCAAAATCCTCTTCGGTGAAAACGCTTCTCTCACTCACAAGAAGGACCTCTCCCAGCCCGGTCAGTTCGCTTGCGAAGAAAGAGTTACCGTTGTCGGCCCCAAGAAGTCCATCGCTAATGTAATCATCCTCGGTCCCGCTCGTCCTGCTACCCAGGTTGAAATTTCTCTCACAGACGCCCGTACTCTCGGCGTTGATGCTCCTATCCGTGAATCCGGCGATATCGCAGGAAGCGGCGCGTGCAAGCTCGTTGGTCCCTGCGGCGAAGTTGAAATCTCCGAAGGCGTTATCGCTGCTAAGCGTCACATCCACCTCACACCCGCTGATGCTGAAGAATTCGGCGTTGCTGATAAGGAAATCGTTTCCGTTAAGATCGACTCCGACGGACGTTCCCTCGTTTTCGGCGATGTTGTTGTTCGCGTAAGCCCCAAGTTCGCTGCCGCTATGCACATCGACACTGACGAATCCAACGCAGCTTCCGCTTTCGGCGCTTGCTACGGCGAAATCGTTAAGTAATCCACACACTTATTCTTAAACAAAAATTTGCCGCTCACTTTTTGCGAATCGTGACTGCGGCATTTTTTGTTTTCATCCTGTTTTTTATCCTGCATAACCGACGCGATTTCCGTGAACACTACATCTGAAAAAATCAGGAGGTGCTTCATGAAATTCCGCGTTTTTCTTTTTTCGCTTATGATTATTCTCGCGTCAGTAAAGGTCGATGCCGCAGCCGTACATCTCAACCCACGCGACAGCGATTTTCTCGTCCGAGCCGTCGCTTCTTCGTATCCGGACGCATCTTTCGCAGCGCGGACAGCGATCACGTCAGTCATCACCAACCGCATTGCGTCGCCCGATTATCCCGATACTGCGGCAGGCTGCATCGCTTCTCTCGGTGATCTGTTCGACTTGTCCGCGATCGCAGAGTGTGACACGGATGCTCTCCGCATGACGTCGGATGCTCTCGTACTCTCTCTCAGCGGCGCGGATCCGACCGGCGGATGCACAGGTTTTATCCCTCACAAGCGCTCGTCAGGCAGGAGCAGTATCGCATCGCGGCTTCCGCTTGATCTATACTTCGACGACTCGGGCGAGAGCTCAATCCGACGCGAAATCCTCACCGATCTCAGCGAATGCAGAATAATCATCGACGGGATCGGATTTTACTGAAAAATCTGTTCAGAAAACAAAGACCGCAGGACTGCCGGAAATTCACCGACTGCCCTGCAGCTGTTATTTTGTTTGATCTGATGTCAGAACCGCAAGGAATTATTCCTCGTCAGCCCAGCCGAGTACGTTGTTGCAGTACTTCTGGAGGAGCATTGCAAGCTCACTGCGGACTGCGGCATCCTTGGGAGTGATCTTGTTGCTGCTCGATGCGACGAGAATATCGTTCTTTTCAGCGAACTTGACACCGTTGAGTGCCCAGTCGGCAACATCGTTCTTGTCGGCAACTGTGAGAGTTGTGCCGGATACGTTAGCAGGCTTGTTTTCAACATACAGAGTGTATCTGTACATGATGAGGTACATCTGCTGGTGTGTGATCTCGTTGTGAGGTCCGAATGTACCGTCGCCGTAGCCTTCAACAAGACCCATGCGGCAAGCCCATTCGATGCTCTGTACCATTTCATCTGTGAGTCTGAGGTCAGAGGAAGAAACGTCTGTGAAGCTGGATGTTGTGTAGCGGGATACGTCAACGTCAGCGAGACGGGCGAGAACTGTCGCAAACATAGCGCGTGTCATTGTGCCGTTCGGGGAGAACTTTGTGGAAGAAACACCCTGGAAGAGACCGTTTTCGCATACGAACGCAACTGCTGTGTAGTACTTAGCAGTGGAAGAAACGTCTGTGAAGGGGTTGTCCCAGTCTGCTGCTGTTTCCTTGAATGTGATCTTTGCGATTACATTTTCCTTGGGCTTGAATGTATATGTCGCGCCTGTGGATGTGAGCTTATAGTCGGAAGAAGATGTTACGGACTTGCCGCCGAGAAGAACGGTATCAATACCGTAGCCGGACTTGGGAGTGATTGTGAGCTTAACTTCATTGCCCATACCGACAGCAATCTTATTGTTTGTGATAGTTTTGTTTGCTGTAACTGTGCCTGTTGTGGGAACGTCGAGAGTTACAACAACAACGCCGGGGAGATAATCTTCTTCATCATAGCCCTTTTCGAATACGAACTCGTCGTCTTCTCCGAGGATGATGTCGATGCTCTTGTCGTAGTAAGTGAATGTGGCTTCTTCTTCGGCTGTGTTCTTGATTGTAACAGTATAGTCATCATCGTCGAAATCGTCAACTGTTGTGCTGCGGAATGTGAGGTCGTGGCCGTTGAGGTCGATCTCGATGTTATGCTTTACGTCGAACTTAGCGGAGCTTGTGGACATGGAAGCATCAGCGCCGAGCACGAGAACGATGGATTCGTCGTCATCAACGTCGGAGAGGTCGAAAATGATAGTATTGATATCAGGGTCCTGAATTTCTGTATACGAAAGAGCTGTTGTAAGGCTTGAGTATGTAGCGATGAGATCATCATCATAATAGTAAGAAACCTTGGGTTCTGCTACATATACCGCAAACGGATCGGACTTTACGCTGCCGACGCTGAAACGAAGCCATACAAATGTTTCTCCGTCATCTTCCCAAACGTCAGTATCCTGAATAATTGTCTTATTATATGCCTTTGTTGTCTGGTTTTTGGAGAGCACTTCAAGAGTAAAGTTTGAAGTATCGTAATTGGAAAACGATGTAGAGTAAAGTGTGGAAACCATTGTTCCTACAGACGCTCTGTACTTGAAGTAATTGATATCACTGATATCAATTCTGTGACCGATGCTGTACTCATTGAGTTTCATCTTGACTTCTGTGATATCAGATACAGTAAGAGTCTGCGAAGTCGTTTTTACTGTGATACCTGTAACGGCAAGTTCAGCTGATGCTGCAGTAGTACCGTCAACAAAATTCACTCTGAATTTGAATGTCTTGTTTGTTCCTACATCAGCTGATGTAAATGCAGTATATGTAGGATATGAAACTGTATTCGTCAATAATGCGCCATTCTTGTAAATAGCAACGATCATTCCGGCAGTAGCAAAGGATTCACCTACTATATACTCAACCTTCGTGGGAGCCTGGAGAAGCACAGCTGTATAATTCACAGAAGACTCACTTCCGGAGCCGCTGCCCGAACCGCTTTCTGTTCCGGTAGCCTTATTTACTGTAATAACAACCGATTCATCAGAAAATACGCCGTTATAAAGTACTTTGAAAGTTTTACCGTTATCGGATTCTTTTAACGTATAAGTAGCTTTATCTACAAGCTTGTTTCCGAGATAAATACTGAAACCATCACTGACAACAGAACCTTTATCTTCGGAAGAATACATAACTTTTACAGTAAAATTCGGCAGAGTATCACCTACTGTAAACTTGGATTCAGAAATTGCAACAAGTTCAACGCTGTACACATCTGTGATTGCAAGACTTACTGTAACAGAGCCTTTAACTTTGTTGTCATCCTTGTATACAACATCAATTTTCTTTTCACCTGCTTTGGAAGTGTTGGAAACAGTAAAATCATACTTATCTTCCGCAAGATCAGCTTCTGCGTCACCGTTATCGTAATTAAGTGTTACTGAAAGGTCGGACTTTTTAAACTCATAATCAAATCCGTATGTTCCGGGGTTTACTGTTACCGAAAGGCTTGCAGGAGATTTCTTAACTACATTAAAGTTGATCTCACAAACAATAGTATCACCTTTCATAGCATAGTATGTTGCTTTACCTACCTGTTCTGCAATAGCAGTTGCTTCACCGGCAGAAATTTCAACAACATTTGCAGAACCGCTTTTTACGGTATAGGTAATTCCAGTTTCACCTGAACTGATTATCTCTTCTTCCACAAGTTTATTGGTCAAGTTAATTGAATTGCTTAGATTACTTGCGTCAGAATATAATGTTATCTCCAACGAACTGCCCGCCGCCAGCACGCCGACCGGCAGCATGAGGGCAACCATAACGATCGCCATTACCAAGCTAACAATTTTTTTCATAATTTTCCCTTCTTTCCTTTTAATCCTTAATTATAACTCCGCCTCTGAGCAGAGATTCGGATACAATCATATCATACCATAATATTCCCGCTTTGGATATGCCTATCCGAAAAATTTACAATGTTTTAACTTTTCGGCGGTCTTATTTTGACGCCGCAAACATACCGAAAGTTCCGCTTTTTCTCAAAAATTCTCAAAAAACAGTCCCTCAGCTATGCAGAAACTCCTCGAAACGGCTGATGTCGGTGTATTTTCCGATAACCGTCACCGTGTCTTCCGCCTCAAACACCGTATCGGGACGTATATCGATCGACAGCTCGCCGCCGCGTCTGATCGCGATGATGTTAAGGTTATAATTCTTGCGCACACCGAGGTCGATGACCGTCATTCCCGCTATCTTTTCCGTCAGCGCGATCTCGACAATATCAATCGTGTCGCTCAGGCTGATGTACTCGAGAATATGCGGAGACACCAGCTTGCCGGCAAGTCGGATCGCCATGTCGTGCTCGGGATATACAACTTCCGCGCCCATCATCGAGAGAATCTCGCCCTGTTCCGTGCTCATTGCTTTGGAAATGACGCGCTTTACACCGAGTTTGAGGACATTCAGCGTAGCAAGCAGATTGACATCCATCTTATCACCGATGCAGATGATCGCAACATCAGCTTCAGCCACACCGGCTTCTTCAAGATTTTCCGCAGTCAGCGCACCAACAACATACGCATTGTCAGTATAGTCGGTAGCAGCGTTGATCTTGTCACGGTCACGGTCGATCACGAGCACCTCTTCGCCTTTTTCGGCAAGCGAGCGTGCAAGAGCCGTTCCGAAGCGCCCGAGACCGATGACTGCATATAATAGTGATGATTTCTTCTTTTTCTTTGACATATTTCCTCCGGATTTATATCTGTACTTTGTAATCAGTATAGTTTTTGTTGTCCGAGCATCCTCACCCGATCGGTATATCCTCCTCCGGGCGTGAAACCTCGCTGCGTCTGCCGGTTGTCCAAAGCGTCGCGATCGTCAAAGGTCCGAGTCTGCCTACGTACATTGTCAGAATCAGTATCAGCTTCGTCGGCAGGCTGAGTATCGGCGTGATACCCGTGGTAAGTCCCGTCGTCGAGAGCGCGGACACCACCTCAAACACAACGTCGCGGATCGCAATATCCGGCTCAAGCACCAGTATCACAGCCACAGCCGTGATCAGCCAGCACAGACCGAGTGAAACGATGATGAACGCTTTGTCGAGGATGTCGTCCTTGAGCTTTTTGCCGAACGCGCGAGCCTCACGACCTCTTGAGTATGCGACCAGAGACTTCATCAGCGCGTATATTGTTGTAGTCTTGACACCGCCGCCCGTCGATCCGGGGGAAGCGCCGATGAACATGAGCACGCACATGATGAGGATACCTGCGTTCGAAAAGCCGCCCATGGGGTATGTTGCAAATCCGGCGGTTCTCGCTGTCGTACTCGAGAACAAAGCCCCGAGCCATGTGATTCCATCGCCCTCCGTGATTTTCAAGAGAACCGTACCGCCGACAAGGAGAAGCGCGGTCATCATTGAGACGACTTTGGTATGGAGCGAAAATCTCTCGCCGCGCATCTCGCCTCTGATATGCCCGAAGATCTCGCGCATTGCGAAGAACCCGAAGCCGCCGAGGATGATGAGTGCAGATGTTACGAGATTGAACCAGACGTCATGGGTATAAACCGCAACGCTGTCGCCGTGTCCGAGGACGTCAAATCCGCCGTTATTGAAAGCTGCGACTGCGTGGAACACCGAATACCACAATGCCCGCGGAACGGAGTAATCCTGCACAAACGTAAAGAACGAGAGAAGTGCGCCGACGCCCTCGATAGTGAAGACGAACACGAGCACGGAGCGTATGAGCGGCATGATACCTTTGAGAGTAGGGTAATTGAGGGCTTCCTTGACGAGGTTATTCTCGCGCTGGTTAAGCCGTCCGCCCATTAGAGCGATCATACCTGCGCCGAGTGATGTAATACCAAGTCCTCCGATCTGGAGAAGCAGAGCGATGACGATCTGACCGAACAGCGAATACGCCGCTCCGGTATCGACGGTAATCAGTCCCGTAACGCAGACCGCGCTTGTTGCCGAAAACAGTGCGTCAACAAATGTTACCTCGCACTTTCCGCTATGCGAAACGGGAAGCGAAAGCAGCACCGCTCCGCATAATATCACCGAGAGAAATCCAAGCGCGATAATTTTCCCGGGTGAGAGTCTTTTTTGTTTTTTCATGGTTGTTTACAAAATTTTGTTTGGGTTATTGATTTAGTGAAAGGGGGGGACGCGGCTTTTTGGAAAAAGCCTGGCAAAAACTTTTAAACTGGATAGGGGATGGGTTGGTGCGATTCAATTTAGTATGGCTTCATGGCGAATACCAATACAGAGCTTGCAAATCCTCAGAAGATCGTTCGTGCGAAGTCAGGGACCACCGAGACCCTGCCTTCCAGCTACGGGGAGTGTGTACGTAATTTCGTCAGATGCGCGTGTTATTTAGGCTAAAACCTTCATTTTCATCGCGCACATTCAGTTTTACTTATATTTCGCGATGTTAATTACCGATTCAAATAAACCAAACCGCGAATCTAACGAAATCACGCAAGTGCTATACGGCGTGGGCGAATGGGGTCTCGGTGGTCCCCATGAGCCGTATTAACGATTTTCTAATCCCTTGAACGAAACTATATCCATGTCAGCCTGAGACCATACAATATGTCAGCGCACCGCCCTCAAGCCACCCCAGTATAAAGTTTTTTGCGTGAGCTTCCGAGTTACTTCGCAACTCATCAAAAAAGCGACCGTCTCCCCCACGAACAAACGTATTCCACAGCCTGAATCCCCGTAATCCCCCTGTACATAACCAAAAAACGGCATGGATAACCACACCGTTTCTGATCAATTATTCGTTTTCGGAGCTTGCCGCATCCTGTTCGGCTTTTTTTGCAGCGATAGCCGCAGTGGACTTGTTGAGGAGCATGGTGATCAGGATGATGACCATCATAACGATAAGGATGCAGAGCATACCGAGACCCATGTATTTCAGGTTGTGTATGAACATTTCCGGGTGGAAACTGAAGTTTTTGAACAATTCAGCAAACATATTCTGCCTCCGTTAATTCATGAAGAAGTTGAGGATGAGACCGCCGGCGATAACGGATGCGATCTGACCGGAGACGTTTACGCCGATGGAGTGCATGAGAAGGAAGTTCTGGGGGTCTTCCTTGAGTCCCATTTTGTGAACAACACGACCGGACATGGGGAATGCGGAGATACCGGCTGCACCGATCATGGGGTT
>CAZPPN010000086.1:0-7754 GCA_964588425.1 uncultured Ruminococcus sp.
AGAAATCCTCTTCCGTCTCGATAGGAACGAGCGAGGGTGCAAGTGGGGTAATTATCACGCCGAGCTTATCGAGGATTTTATGTCCGTCGCCGGTTGAGCCGGTTCCGGGATAAGAGACGCCGCCTGTTGCGAACACGACTGAGACGGACTCGAGTGTATGGCTACCATATTTCGTGCAGTAGCGGACGCGGTCTTCGGTATATACGGGTATGACATCGGAGACTCTTGCGTTATATACTACTCTTACGCCTGCGGATTTCATTTTCTTCACAAGTGCGTCCTGTATATCGGCGGCTTTATCGGAGACCGGGAAGACTCTGCGTCCGCGTTCGGTTTTGAGGGGCACGCCGCAGTCCTCGAAGAACTCCATTGTATCGGCGGGGGTAAATCTGTTGAGCACGCCGTAGAGGAATTTAGGGTTACGGCTTACGGCTTCGAGTATCTGGTTTGGGGTACAGTTATTGGTGACGTTGCAGCGGCCTTTTCCGGTGATGCGGAGTTTCTTTCCGGCGAACGGATTTCTCTCGAGCACTGTGACGTCAGCTCCGTACTCCGCGGCTGCTATGGCTGCCATCATTCCGGCCGGTCCTGCGCCGATCACGGTTACTTTGGTTTTGTCTGTGTAGGTCATTGTTTTATATTATAATAAAATTTCAGATATAAAATTTCAGAATTTCAGATCGTTCGTCTCTTCTTTTTCTTCTTTATCGAGAAGCGCATTTATAAATAAATGCAAAAGAAGCAAAAAGAAAAACTCTTTGGGAAGTCTTGGGTGTTCCGAGCTTGCGGGCTCGGCTCAGGGTTTCACCCTAAGAACCCACTCAGGACGCTGTCCCGAGACCCTGCAAACTTTTGAAAAAGTTTGATCAAAACTTTTATGGGGACAAAGTTTTGATTAGAGTTCGGGGGAGTCTGAGACGTATCCGCTGGTATAGACGTCGTAGTCTTTCCAGACCTGTTCAAGTTTCTCAAGTGTTTCCGAAACTTCGGTATGTTTCTTCTTACCGATATACGCGATCATTGCGTTGATAATACTCATCGGTGCGACAAGCGAATCGACGAACGATGCCATCTCGCTCTTTGCGATAAGCGAAACATCGCTGTGCGGCACAAGGGGGGATGACATACTGTCCGTGATCGTAATAACGCCGGCTCCCGTCCGTCTGGCATATTCGGTTGCCTTTACGATACCGGTAGTATATCTCGGGAAGCTGATCGCGATAAAAACGTCATCCGAATGGACTTTCATAAGGTGTTCAAAAATCTCGCTCGCGCCTGCCGGTCTGATAAGTCTGACGTTATCGAACAAGAGACCGAAGTAATAATTCATGAACTCAGCGAGCACCGCAGAGGAGCGCATACCGAGGATATATATATTTCTCGCACCGAGGATCATATCGATCGCTTTGCTGAAGTCATCCCTGTTGATTGTATCGAGGGTTGATTTGATTTTTTCGGCGTCTGCTGTAAGAACGGAATCGAGGATCTCGTTCTCTTCCATACGGTGATTTGCCGCATTAACTCTCTGCACGGAGGTAAGCCGTACTCTGACAGTTTCGCGGATCTGCTGCTGGAGCTGGGGATATCCGTCGAAGCCCATTTCGTTTGCGAATCTGACGACGGTAGATTCAGACACACCGACTTCCGCGCCGAGAGCTGAGGCTGTCATATAGGCTGCTTTATCGTAATTTTTGACTATATAATTAGCGATCAGACGCTGACCTTTCGAAAGATGGGGAATTGACGCTTCGATATGGGAAATAAGATCGGTTTTAAGATTGCCCACTTTTGGATGACCGTCCTGTGTGTAAATTTGGTAATGTCATTAACTATATTATTATATCGCACCGAGCTGATTAAATCAATCCGAATTTGTGAAATTTTCGCGCGTCGGGGATAAAATAACGCCCGGCTGAAACTGATCCAACCGGGCGATGGTATTACTGTATCAAATTAAATCAAATCGAAGCTCAGTCAGCTTTCTTCTCCGGGACAATAAGTCCGTATGCTCCCGCATTTCTCTTGTATACAATGCAGGTGTCTCCCGTATCCGCGTCGGCAAATACGTAGAAACTGTGTCCGAGAAGATTCATCTGCAGTATTGCTTCCTCCGGAGTCATCGGCTTGAGCGGGAAGGACTTTGTTCTGATGTCGAATGTACCTTCCTCTTCAACAGGGGCGTCCCCTTGTGCTGCGGCAGCCTCGGCAGCGGCGAACGATGCTTTCATGCGCTTTTCGAGTCTGGTCTTGTTCTTGCGGATCTGACCTTCGATAATGTCAATGCCGCGGGTAAGGGATGTTCTGAAATCCTGTGTGCTCTCCTCTGCTCTGAAGAGAGTTCCTCCAACTGAGATGGTGATCTCCACGCATTCGTTGTCACGGATTCTTCTGAATGTGACGTTTGCGTCGGCTCCCTTGGGGAAATATCTGTCAAACTTAGCCAGTTTCTTTTCCACAAGTTCCTTCATATCATCGCGTACGTTTACCTGTCTTCCGATAATATTGATGTTCATGATCGTACCACCTTTTTCTGATTTCCTAAAGTTCAGTCCGCTGTGTTTTCGCCTTCGGACATCCCTTTCGGTACATTCATTATAGCACACATACCGCCGGAATATATAGACATTTTGTGAATTTTTACGGTAAATCAAAGATTTTTTTGCAGCAATATGGGCAACCGTACTATATTAATCCCCCGAATACAGTTTTGTATTCATATTATTAACGCATTTTTACCGGACAGAGCGAAAAGTGTGTGAATTTTATCACGGTATTCGCATAAATTCACATAATATTTCGTTTTTTGGTTAATTCGCACCAAAATTTCATGTGCATTTATTGAAACAATTTGTGTAGTTATTGATTGACACTTTTTCTTCGTCGTGATATAATGTTAGATACAGGAACGGCGTTATATATGTAATGTAAACATCGCCGTACCGCGAATACGGAGCATATTCCGTGTCGAGAATAAATATACGTCAAAAACATAAATTTCACATAAAGACAGATATCATTCGGAGGCAAACATGAGAGAAAAGTTCAACTGCGTCGTTGTCGGCGCGACAGGCATGGTAGGTCAGAGATTCCTTACACTTCTCGAGAATCATCCCTATTTCAACGTAACAGGCGTTGCAGCGAGCAAGCGTTCCGCAGGTCAGACATACGAAGCTGCTCTCGGCGGCAGATGGAAGATGTCCACACCCATTCCGGAAACTGTAAAAAACATGATTGTTATGGATGCGGCAAACATTGAAGAAGTCGGCAATATCTGCGACTTTATTTTCTGCGCGGTAGATATGCCCAAGGATGAAATCAAGGCACTTGAAGAAGCATACGCAAAGGCTGAGATTCCGGTAATCTCCAACAACTCCGCACACCGCTGGACAAGTGACGTTCCGATGGTTATTCCGGAGATCAACCCCGAGCACCTCGCAGTTATCGAAGATCAGAGAAAGCGTCTCGGCACAAAGCGCGGATTCATCGCAGTAAAGCCGAACTGTTCCATCCAGAGCTACGTTCCCGCACTCACACCTCTCCGCAAGTACGGCATCAAGCAGATTCTTGTAACAACATATCAGGCGATCTCGGGTGCAGGCAAGAACTTTGAGACATGGCCGGAGATGGTAGACAATGTAATCCCGTACATCGGCGGCGAAGAAGAGAAGAGCGAAAAGGAACCTCTCAGAATCTGGGGTTCTGTACAGGGCGGCACAATTGTTGCGGCTGAGAGCCCGGTAATCACATCCCAGTGCATCAGAGTACCGGTATCCGACGGTCACACAGCGGCTGTGTTCGTATCGTTCGAGAACACACCTCCGAAGGAAACGATTATTGAAGAGTGGAAGAACTTCCGCGGAATGCCCCAGCTTCTCGGACTTCCCTCCGCACCGGAGCAGTTCATCACATATTTTGAGGAAGACAACAGACCGCAGGCAAAGCTTGACCGTGATCTTTACGGCGGCATGGGCGTATCTGTGGGACGACTCAGAGAGGATACACTGTTTGATTATAAGTTTGTGGGACTTTCCCATAACACACTCAGAGGAGCCGCAGGTGGAGCAGTGCTCATCGCAGAACTTCTCGCACGCGAAGGCTACTTAGACTAAAGCCAAACTTTGTCCGCAAAAAAGTTTCGTCCACCTTTCCAAAGGTGGTGGGGTCAAGGGGCAAAGCCCTTGTGGGTTCTTAGGGTGAAACCCTGAGTCGGTACGACCACGGACCGAAACCACCTTCCCTGACTTAAATAAAATAAGCCATACGTTATGTCTATCAACATTTCGTATGGCTTTTTGAATATTCGGGAGTCTGTTTTGTCGTTTCGAGGTCCTGGTGACCTCGACTCAGGGCTTTGGGCCCTACGGAGTTGATCCATCAACTCCTCGAGTTTATTTCATAAACTCGGAAGAACCCACAAGGGCTTTGCCCCTTGACCCCACAAACTTTTGAAAAAGTTTGATCAAAACTTTTCGGCGCGCTTCGCGCATTGGGTTCGGCTTAGACTTTTTCTTTGCCTGCCATAATGCACATGAGTGTGACGGGGACGCCTATCATTCCGCCGATGCCGCACAGCTTCAGTCCGACGTACATCCCCGCCAGCACCGCAAACGGATGCACTCCCGTCATCTTCCCGATCAGCCTCGGCTCGAGAAACTGCCGTACGACGTAAATCACCCCGAACACCGCCAGCAGTCCTATCCCCCGTCCGATCTCGCCTCTCACAAAGCTCCACGCCGCCCACGGAACGAGCACAGTACCGCACCCAAGCACCGGCAGGACATCAATCAAAGTAATCACCAGCGAAGCCACAAGCGCTCCTGACACCCCTGACGCCGTCAGTCCGATCAGAAGTTCAACAAACGTAACCGTCATCAGCGCCAGATGCGCTCTGATATAGGAAAACACCGCCCCCGACGCATCACGGAACATCCGTGACACCCTCTCGCCGTACTTTTCCGGCAGAAGCTCGCACAACCCTCTGCCTGCCCCCTCCATATCCGCCATAAGATACACGAACGATGCTATCGCGATAAACACCGCCCACACTCCGTCAGTCACATTCCCGACAACGGATGTGAGAAATTCTCCGATCATTCCGCCGATATACGACGCCGCTTCGGACAAAGCCGTGCCGATGATCTTATCCATATGCGTACCGTCCGAAAACGGAAGAAGATCGTACAGTCCCGATACAAAATCAGACACATCCTCGGCAAGCGCGGGCAGTTTCTCACTCAGCGCCCACAGCTCCCCCACCAGCCTCGACGACAACCCCACAGCGGCATAGATCACCCCGATGCACAAAAGGCACGCAAATACAGCACATCCGACCTTCTCGTTCACACCGCACGCACGGCTGACAGCTTTGCCGCACGGTCTGAATATTCTCGCGGCAATATACGCTGCAGCAAACGGCAGGATCACACCGAGTCCCACGCCTGACAGAAGATACGCGGCGGATACTCCCAGCGCAGCGGCAAATACAGTTTTCCAGAATCCCATCAATTCCCTCCGATCTCTCAGATCGCGGCGTTTATATCGAACCGTTTCGCTATATATTATTTCACAGCACGGAATAAATACACCCGCTTTGCACAGTTTTTCATTTATCCGATTGACTTGACGGGAAAATAGTGTTATACTTTTCTTAGGGCAAAAAACAAAACAATTTCTCTCTGCAATCTCTTCAGAACAAAATAATCACGGCAATACTGCAAAATCAAAATAGAATCGAAAAAGAAAGGTTCTCCGTTTTGAAAAAAATCAGATTCTCCCTCACAAAAATCCTGCTCACGCTCCTGCTTCTCGGTACTGCCGTTCTGCTGTGCGCCTGCTCGGATTCCGCTGAGGATACATTCGACGGAGATTTGGGTGAAACAGTTATGGTTCAGATCGAAATGGAAAACGGCGGCATCATGAAGCTCGAGCTTTATCCCGAAGCTGCGCCGATCACAGTCGAAAACTTCCTCTCCCTCGTGAACGAAGGCTTCTACGACGGACTCATCTTCCACCGAGTTATCGAAGACTTCATGATCCAGGGCGGCGACCCGGAAGGCACAGGCATGGGCGGCTCACAAAAGAAGATCAAGGGTGAATTCGCGGCGAACGGCGTTGCTAACCCGATCAAGCACGAAAGAGGCGTTATCTCCATGGCAAGAAGCCGTGCAAACGACTCCGCGTCCTCTCAGTTCTTCATCTGCCACGCAGACGCTCCCCACCTCGACGGTTCCTATGCCGCATTCGGCCGCGTTATCGAAGGCATCGAAGTAGTTGACGAAATCGCAGGCGTTCAGACCGACAAAAACAACAGACCTATCGAGGATGTTGTTATCAAGTCGATTACTGTGGTTGAGGAGTAAATCAATACAAACAAAAACTGCCGCATTATCGTGGAATTCTCTCCATAATCAATGCGGCAGTAACTTTTTTGTCCTGATTCTATTCATTTGGCAAGCTCCTCAAAAGCCCTTTTGTACTGCTTCAGCACACGCAAGGCAACAAAATCTATTTTCTCATCATCGGTCATTTCAATGGTCGTATCGTTTTCCAGATCAACAAGTTTATACTTCGGTTTATTATTCTTGAAAATATAAACTTCTTTATTCTTCTCAACGAGCCGTGCAACCCTCGAAAAGTTCTGATTTGCTTCCGATAAAGAAACTGTCTGCTTGATATTGATGTTCATTTCCATTCTCCTTTCCGTGCTGTAATTACATTATACACAATTATCGTAGTAAAAGCATTTACATTCAGACTTAACATTTTATCTTGATAATATATCTGTAAACTATTCATCCGATCTGCACCAAGGCTCCTTTGATCGCAAAGCGATTAAGGGAGCTGTCACAAAGTGACTGAGGGATCAAAAAAACGAACAGTTTGAGCTATTAATATTGGCTGGTTGAATTTGAAGGGTGTCAATCTCTCCGGCACGCTTCTGGAGCTCATAGGAACGCTTCCTGAGCCCGATGACGATACAAGGTATAAGCCAATCGGTATCGACTCTTTCTTCGAATACGGGCGTCTGAAACAGCTTCCGGCACAGAGAAAAAAGCGCGAGGTCGTACTTCGCTACATTCTCGAACCGCCGGTAATCGGTAGAACATACACCGAAAAAGAAATGAACGAACACATCGTGAAATACAACGACGACTACTGCACGATCCGACGCGAGATGATCTCATTCGGACTGGTTGAGCGAAAAAAATCCCCCGGCGGCGACGGTGACGTGTATATCATCCAATAACACAAAAAATCCCACACAACGAATGGTCTGCACCATCCAACCGTGTGGGATTTCTCTATCATATCAGCTTCGTCAAAAAACTGCACGAACCATGCCCCTGCCCCGGCAGAAAGCTTTTTGAAAAGGGGTGTCGAGTATCACTTCGTGAAACTCGGAGGAAAGCTTTTTCTCGAAAAAGTTTCCCTCGCGAAATGTCATTTTATTAGTACATTCCGCCCATGCCGCCGCCCATACCGCCTGCAGCTGCTGCCGGTTCGGGTTCGGGCTGGTTTACTACGAGAGCTTCTGTTGTGAGAACTGTCGCTGCAACGGAAGACGCGTTCTGGAGAGCGGATCTTGTAACCTTTGTCGGGTCAACGATACCTGTCTCGATCATGTCAACGTATTCTTCTGTGTATGCGTTGAAGCCGTAGCCCTTCTTGCCGGAAGAACGGATCTTGTCAACGATTACGGAACCTTCGAAGCCTGCGTTTTCAGCGATCTGACGAACGGGTGCTTCAAGAGCCTT
>CAZPPN010000087.1:0-1358 GCA_964588425.1 uncultured Ruminococcus sp.
GCAACTTTTACGGACATTTTGAGTTTCCTCCAAATAAATATAATTTCGGGACATGGTTATACTGTGTTTTATATGTCTCTCGATTATATATTTTACAATATTTTCCCCGAATATACAAGAGTTTTTACGAATTTTTTTCTTAATTTACCATTTCAATAAATTTTACCATTATTATATTCGAGTTTCGTGCGTTTTGTCAATGCGATTTTCGTAAAAACATTACTGTCCGGTTTTCTTCACCCACTCATCCCATCGCGGATCACTTTTGATCTCTTTTTCCACATCATCATAATCCGGATTGCACCACATCGGCCAGTCTTCGGGAAGATGTACTGCCACATCAGGTTTGCCCGTATCTTTGAATTTCACGAATTTCACAAGCGGTGCTGTATAGCTGTGCTCGTACCCGTCACGGACCGCTTCAAGGGCTTTTGCGTGTTCCAGTGCTTTATCGAGTGAGTCAAACGCGTCGTCATGATACCCTCTCTCCCACTGGATTCTTGAAAGGTAGAGGTAAAGCTGTATTATGATATTGTTATATTCACCGAAATTTCCATCATCGCAAATCAGATGGAATATTCCTATCGCTCCCTTGAGTTTCTCAATCGGCATATCACTCTCGTAGTGGCTGAGATTGTTCACCAGACCGTATACAATCTGTTCTGCGAATTTATCTGCCATTTTCAGGAGAAGATCTCCGATATACTCCGCTTCTTTTTTACCGTCGACAGCGTATGCGAGAAGTACCTCGCGGCTGTTTTTCATCTCAGGCATCCGATTCGAACAGCTTACCGCTTTTGTCTCATCTCCAAAGTTTCTATAAAGTCCAACAAGTTGTTTTACTGATTTATTCACGATAGCATTATCTTTTGATTCCGAAGCAAGATTTTCATATATTTTTGCCGCTTCGATCCAGTACTCATTCTTTTGTTCAAGATCGTAGTCGTGGCAGATATATCCCTCATCGTCATACTCCAGATGTTCGTGATGGCGTCTCCATCCGGATTCAAAAAGAACATCGGCGAGCTTCAGCAGAAGTGTTTCGTTCGCCGGAAATTCCGCGAGAGCTTCCCGGAGAATAGCGATACATTCATCAACCCACCAGTCGTCTCCGTCGCTCTCAATATGATATGAATCAATTCTTTCAATTACGGCATTCACTTTTATATCGCGCTCACTCCGGTATCCGAAGAGCTCATCTATTGTTATACCGAAATAATTTGCTATTGCAGGAACAAGCTCCATATCAGGATAACTTCCGCCGGCTTCCCAGCGAGAAACTGCCTGTCCGGTTACCCCGAGAGCGTCAGCGAGCATTTCCTGTGTTCTTCCGTCGCGGCGTCTGAGTTCGCGTATTC
>CAZPPN010000087.1:1368-7730 GCA_964588425.1 uncultured Ruminococcus sp.
ATTCTGTTTCCTATATCAAGCTGCATAATTTTGTCTCCTTAATATTTTGTATTCCACCGGTGTGACTTTATTATATCAACTTCAGCGAAGAAAAACAATTATCAATCAGTTGTTTTGTTTCCAAGTGTTGGTTGGATTGATTCGTTCGATTCGGTAAATTAGCGTTTCCATTCCGTTGAGACAATTCATTTTTTGAGAAATATCTGGAATATTCCCGTAATATTACTCACAACCGATTGAATTCCTGCAAAAATTGTGGTATAATAGTGGTATAATATTTATAAAATTTGTGTTTTTGTCATATGATCCAAAACACAGCAAAACATCTCAGGAGTATCTTAATATGAACGAAAAACGAAGCAGTTTTACGGGTAAGCTCGGATTTGTTCTGACTGCCGCAGGTTCAGCGGTAGGGCTTGGCAACATCTGGCGTTTCCCTTATCTCGCTGCAAAATACGGAGGCGGCATTTTCCTGCTCGTCTATATCATTCTGACGCTCACTCTCGGTTTCTCTCTCATGGCGGCTGAGATCGCGCTGGGACGCAAAACCGGTCTTTCCGCTATCGGTGCGTTCAACAAGCTCAACAAGAAATTCACATGGGTAGGTTATCTCGCCGCGATCGTTCCCGCGATCATCACTCCCTACTACTGTGTAATCGGCGGATGGGTAACAAAGTACTTCACAGTATTCGTTACAGGTCAGACTCAGACTGCAGCTGCTGACGGTTATTTCGATGCTTTCAGATCCGGAACATTTGAACCTCTCTTCTGGTTCTTCCTTTACATAGCGGCTACTGCGATCATCGTTTTCTTCGGCATTGAAAAAGGCATTGAAAAGCTCAGCAAGTTCCTCATGCCTTTGCTTGTCGTTCTTACGCTGTTTATTTCGATATACACAATGTTCATGCCCGGAGCGATGGAGGGTGTCATCTACTACCTTACTCCCGACTTCAGCAAGTTCTCGGCCACTACGGTACTTGCAGCTATGGGTCAGCTCTTCTACTCCATGTCGCTCGCTATGGGTATCATGATCACATACGGTTCTTACATGAAGAAGGATGTAAACCTTGAATCATCCGTTCACCAGATCGAGATTTTCGACACAGGTATCGCTTTCCTGGCAGGTCTTATGATCGTTCCTTCCGTATTTGCGTTCTCCGGCGGCGATGAAGCTGCTCTCGGTCAGGGTCCCGGACTCATGTTCGTAACTCTTCCCAAGGTTTTCGCAAGCATGAAAGGCGGTACTGTAATCGGTGCGCTCTTCTTCCTGCTTGTATTCTTTGCGGCGCTCACTTCATCCATTTCGCTCATGGAGACAATCGTTTCGATCATCCACGACAAGACAAAAATGAACCGCAAGGCTGTTTGCCTTATTGTTTTTGTTTTCTGCTTACTCATGGGCGTTCCCTCTTCCCTCGGATTCGGTGTATGGAGCGGAGTAAAAGTATTAGGCATGAACTTCCTCAGTCTGTTTGACTTCCTCAGCAACAGCGTTATCATGCCGATCGTTGCTTTCCTCACCTGTATTTTCGTAGGATATATTATCAAGCCTCAGTCTCTTATAGAAGAGATCGAGCTCACAGGTCCGTTCAAATCCAAGAAGCTCTTTACCGTTGCAATCAAGTATGTTGCACCTATCTGCATCGTGCTCATTCTTGTATCGTCCGTTCTTGACGCGCTCGGTATCGCTACATTCTGACAATAAAAAATTTCAGCAGGTTCAATTAATTTTGAGCCTGCTGTTTTTTTATTTGATTTTTTCTGTTTCCATTGCGACTGACTGCATGAAAAGTGCCGCCATGATGCAAAGCACGCTGATCTCGGGCATCCACTCCCACACCGGCACCGACGGATCTGCGAAAAAGTACAGTTTGGTATCCTCCACGAATATATGATACAGCAGAGGCAGTCCGAAAAGCGGGTACAGGAGTTTTTTCGTCGGAAGATATCCGTACACGGTAAGCGTATAAAGCGTCAGTACGGTTACATACAGGATTGTACACAATGTCTGATGCAGGGGTGTGAAAGAAAACGCTTTGATTATAAAAAACGCAATCCCCATGACAACCGCAGCCGACGACATAACGATGCATTTTATTCCGCCTGCAATCATTCCGAGAACAAACAAAATCACGGCGGTACACGGCATTAATATATGGACTGTCAGCGTCGTCAGATCTATTTCTTTCGGGATATAATGAACTATGCGGATCACGGCTGACATTAGCATTATAATGCAGGAAATAACGGCTGAAGGCTTTCTGAGCGGTATTTTCACATTGATATATCGTTTCATATTGTTCCCCTTATTCTGCTGTATTTTACTTTATTATATTACATACGGCAAAAAATGTCAAGCGCACCAAAACTTCCACATCAAACAGTAAATACATGTTGACAATTTTAAAAAAGTATGTTATAATACACTTGTTGTTTTTACAACTGATTGGAGAACTTCAGATGGAAGAAAGATTCAAGACGTTTACAGTCCTCATAACCGGTGTAAACCGATGCATTAAAAAAATCAAATCGGAAGAAATGGCAGAGTTTGATCTGAAAAGTCCGCACGTCTCCTGCTTATACTATCTGTACAACTACGATTCGCTGACTGCAAAAGAGCTGTGCGATATATGCGAGGAAGACAAAGCAAACATCTCCCGTTCAATCAAGTTTCTTGAGGAAAACGGATATCTGATTTGTGAATCAAAAACGGCTAAAAGATACCAGAGTCCGTTGGTTCTTACAGAAAAGGGCCGTCAAATCGGAAGCATAATAGCACTCAAGATCGACAATGTAATTGACGAAGCAGGTGCAGGACTAAGCGAAAACGACAGACTTATATTTTACCGAGCACTATCCCTGATAAATGATAATCTTCATAAAATTTGCAGAAAATACGATTCCGCAGAACGTGTACGGTCAGATACAGCCGTGATGCACGATTCTGACACCAATTGATCGAAAGGAAATACTTCCCTTATGAAAAAGCATCAGCTTCACGAAAAAATCGAATTCACCAATGTACGTCAGCTTGTCGAATGGGCTGCCGAAGAATACGGTGAAAAAACAGCATACTCTTTCAAAAACGATCCCATCAAAGGTGAAGTCATCAGAGTAAGCCGTACTCAGTTCCGCGATGAAGTACGCGCTATGGCGAGCGAACTTTTATCCAGAGGATGTGCAGGACGTCACTGCGTTCTCATCTCAAAACCGTCCTACGAATGGATCCTGACATACTATTCCGTACTCTCAATCGGCGGAGTTCTTGTTCCGCTTGACCGTGACTGGATCCGCGAAGATCTCGCTGATACAGCAAAAAAGGCTGACATCGCGTTCCTGTTCTGTGATGACGATCTTCGTGAGACAGCAGAATATATTGTAAAAGAATCACAGATCACCTCATCTCCCGTTTACCTCAACTGTGCAGATGGAGAGGACAATATCCACTCTCTTATCGAATCCGGACGCGCAAAATATGAAGCTGATCCCGATGCGTATCACAATGCGCCGATCGACCCGATGAAGCTCTCACTGCTTGTGTTCACATCAGGTACAACAGGCAAAGGCAAGGGTGTAATGCTTTCCCAGAACGCTATTCTCTCCAATGTATCCGACGCATATCCCTACATTGATTTCTCGGACAAAACCGTAAGCGTACTTCCCCTCCACCACACATACGGTTCCACAGTAATGCTTCTCGCTCACACCATGATCGGATGCGAGGTTTACATTTCCGCAGGACTCAGATATGTTCAGAAAGAGCTCAAGGAACAGCAACCGGGACATCTTGTTCTCGTGCCTCTGTATCTCGAGACATTCTACCGCAAGATTCAGGCAAATATCAAGGACAAAGGCAAGGAAGATCTTGTCAACCGCATGATCAAGGTCAGCAACGCGATGAGAAAAGCAGGTATTGACCAGCGTGACAGAATCTTTGCTGAGATCCGTGCGGCATTCGGCGGTAAAGTAAAGACCATCATCACAGGCGGCGCACCTATCAATCTTGACATTATCAAATTCTTTGAAGCGGTCGGTATCAGCACACTCAACGGATACGGCATCACCGAATGTTCTCCGCTCATTGCCGTAAACCGCAGTCTCAACAACATTCACGGAAGCGTCGGCAATGTTCTCGAAATGGACACGGTACGCATTGATGAACCCAACGAAGACGGCGAGGGTGAGATTCTCGTAAAGGGTCCGAACGTAATGCTCGGTTATTACAAGGATGAAGCTGCTACCGCTGATGCATTCGACAGAGGATTCTTCAAGACCGGAGACTACGGCAAGCTCGACAAAAATAACGTCCTTACCATTACGGGAAGAAAGAAAAATCTTATCATCCTTTCAAACGGCAAGAACGTTTATCCCGAAGAAATAGAGAACGAGCTGATCTCCGCTCCCGGTATTCTTGATATTATCGTATATGAAGGTCAGAGCAAGCGCGGCATTTCCTACAACGCGATCGTAGCCGAGATTTATCCCGACAAGGACTTCTTTGAGAAGAACGGTATCACGGACGTTGAGGGATATTTCAAGCCGTTCATTGACAGCTACAACCGCGGCGCTGTTCCCTACAAAAAGATCGGTGTTCTGAAAATCAGAAAGAGCGAATTCCCGAAGAACACGCTGAGAAAGATCATGCGCTTCAAGCTCGATATGAGCATCGACTGAGTGGGAGTGAAGTTAAGCTAAAATCGAAAGCTAACAGTCCCACTCCCGAGGTTGAGCACAGCAATTGAATCCGGATAATCAACCGCCGCCGACAGCAATATTATATAAGACAATACGCCGATGACTAAGATCGCATTACAGCGGTCAATCAGTCATCGGCGCTTATTTTTTATTTATCGGCATCGCGCTAAAAGCGGCTCAATACCGTGTTGTCGTATAGTCTCTGTCAATTGTTATAACCGCATTGTAATCCCTGCCGATTTTTCCGCGGATCTCAGACCGGATCATTTCTACAAGCTCATCATTGTTCAGCGGAAAATCATGGGAAAGCGCGAGGTCGAAAATTATGTTTGTATGTGACACTCCGAAAACGATTCTGAAATCGTGCATGGACAGCGGCGCGGAAAAACCGGATGCTATGCCTTCGATAATTTCGTAAACTTTCAGTCTTAACCCCGACACTCTATCGTCATTTACCGTGATCGGGTCATAGTGGATAACAAGCTCTATTCCCATGCTCTGTCTGAATTCGGCTTCGATATTGTCAATGATATCATGAGATTCCATAACATCGCAGTCCGAGTCCATCTCGAGGTGAACGGATGCAAAGAATCGGTCAAATCCGTAGCTGTGGATCACAAGGTCATGGATGCCGAGAACGCCGTCATAGCTTTTCAGCTTTGTTACTATTGTTTTCACAAGCTCGATATCGGGGGCTGTACCGATCAGGGGATTGGATGACTCAACAATCAGCTTGATGCCCATAATGAGGATATACAAAGCGATTGCCGCACCGAAGATACCGTCAGTTTTAGGCCCGATTACGGGGGAAAGGAGAATTCCGATGATGACTGCGGATGTCGCGAACACGTCCCCGATACTGTCAGCGGCTGATGCTGCCAATGCTTCCGAGCCGATCTTTTTTCCGACTGTTCTGTAATACACCGCAAGTCCGAGCTTTCCGATGATCGCGGCTGCCATTATGATGATCGAAGCTGTACCGTATTCCTTTACGGTTTCCGCTGACATAATCGTTTTCACGGATGATGTAAGAAGCTCTATGCCCAGTACCGTGACGATAACCGAGATCAACAGGCTGCACAGGTATTCCATTCTCGCGTGACCGTACGGATGCTCTTTGTCGGCGGGTTTTACCGATATCACATATCCGATAAGGACGATCACCGACGATCCTGCATCCGTGAGGTTGTTCACGGCATCTGCGATGATAGATACGCTTCCCGAGATAATTCCGGCGATCAGCTTGACGATGAACAGAAGGATATTGACGCATATTCCGACTATTCCGGCGTTGCGTCCGATCTTTGCGCGGTCAGCGGTCTGTATTTCGTTTTTCTGAATTGTAATTTCGCTCATGATTTCCTTTCTCTGAGTGAATTATTCTTTGATAGTTGTGATAAGTTCTTTCGCATATGGAAGCGATTCGATCCAGTCACAGTATGTGTGCCACTCGGGCAGTTTGTGATTACGTCTTGCGTAATAGATGTTCACAAGATTCTCGTAATTGAGCGTACAGGTTCGCATCTGGTTATAGGATGACGGCAGAAGCTGGATCATATCGTGCCAGTATGCGGTGTCCTTTGTTTCGAGATATGCGAGACGGGTTTCTTCGAGGACTTCGATGATGTGGTCGAGGCATGCGAGAGCCTTTACGGACATTCTGTCGC
>CAZPPN010000088.1:0-7560 GCA_964588425.1 uncultured Ruminococcus sp.
AAACGGATGCCGCATAGTAGAGCACACGGTCGATTCTGGCGTTGTTGTAGATTCTGATATTCTGAACCTTAACGGAATACGACGGGAACACATTTTTGTCATCGAAGCTGATGATTGATGCGTTCGAGTATTCGTCAAGGGATGTCTCTCCAATAATTGCGCTGTCATATTCTCTCGCGGCAAGGTTTGCGCGGTAGAAAGGATACGCAAATGTAATATAAACGGACATGGGAGAGATGATAAGGAACGCTCCGTAAACCACACGCCATACCATATCGGCATCGCCGCCCTTGATATTCATGATGATGCCGAACACAACAGCAAGTGCGGCGGACACACTCATCGCGAATGTCATGAAGAGATTTGTAGTGCGGTCGGGCTTCTCAAGTCTTCCGAAGAATCCGTCGATGAAGCCTGTCTTTTCGATCTTCATAACGTCACACACATCATCGTTATCAGCGAACGCCTTAGCCTCGCACTCGGATTCTTCATCACGGAGTCTGCGGACGATATGCTTCGCCTTTTTGTTTGCGACAACACGGAAGTTCATCATCTCACGCTTGTTGTTGTAGATCGCATAGATCAGTGTAAGCAAAGCGGAGAGCGCAACTGCGAAATTGAACATTACAGGTTCATTCGGGGACTGGCATACTCTGCAGAGGATCACGGAATAGATGATTCCTGCACACATGAGTACAGCGGTCATACTTTCGGGCTTCGGTACGCCGCGGAAGATATACTTGAATCCGGCAATAATTTCATCCATAGCGCAGACGCATGCAAGAAGCATAAGCTGGAGACTTACCATGATATAAACAACGGGATAAACCGCAGGGTCAAACACTCCGGCAAACTGCATTGATGAACCTGTGAACATCTTGGTGAATACCGCGATATTTTCAAAAACAAGCAGGAGAATCGAGAACACGGCGCAGAGTCCGAGTCTTACCCACAGACCAACCTCACGGTTCTTGAAGCTCTTTCTGATCTCGGGAGTCTGAGTCTTATCAACATATTCAGCTCTGTCGAGTTTGATCTGCTTTTCGTGCTCTGACTGATTTGCTTCGAGTCTGTCGCCGAATTCCTTTGCGCGGTCAGCTTTCTTGTCTTCGCCGCCGTCAAGTCCGAACGCTACCATAAGATTGATATCAGTCGGGTCGAATTCCGGATCGGGATCAAAGCCTTCGGGCATTTCTTCATCCGTCATCTCAGCGGCAGCAGCCTCTTCGGGAATATCTCCGTCTGCCTGTACAGTTTCGGATGCTTCCGTCTGTTCATTTTGTTCAGGCAGAGCAATCTGATCTGTCGGATCATTCTGATCAAGCGGAGCGTCAAATTCAAATTCCGCAGCTTCTTCCGGCTGTATCTGAACGTCTTCCGCAATTTCCGCAAAGGACGGCTCGTCAGCAGGAATATCCGCTTCATCACGCTTTCTTAAGAATCCGAACAGTCCGCGCTTCTTTTTGGGAGTTTCTTCCTCACCCATGAGAAGATCGGAAATTTCCTCATCGGTCAGTCCGTCTTCGTCAATCTGAGAATCATCCCCGATCGGCGCATCCTCGAAATCTTCAGCCGGCTTATTGTCAGCAAAGGAATCGTTGAGTTCATCATCAATATATCCGCTGTTATCTTCGTCAGACAGCGAATCGTCAAGCTGTTCATCCCCGAGATCGTACTCGCTGATTGTTTCGTCAGATACAGCGCTCTTGCTGCTCTTGAATCTGAACAGTCCGTTTTTCTTCGGCTTTTTATCGGATTTGGTTCCGAAAGCGGAATCAAGCGCGTCCATCAGCTTCTCATCATCATCTGGGATACCGTTTCCGTCTGCATCATCGGGATCTGCCGCAAATTCGTCATCAAACACGGGAGCATCATGCGCGGCATTCTTCTTGAGACTGGAGAGAACCCCAGTCGGCTTCGGATCGTCCGCATCATCGTCGTCGATATCGGGCATATACTTTCTGAGAAGTTCGTTGATGTCGAGATCGCTGTCGTTGTCGTCACGGTTTCCGCGGCTTGAAACATCGATAGCTTCATCACTGATCATCTCAAACTCTTCTTCAACGGCAAATTCTTCGTCGGCTTTTTTACCGAGCTTACTGAAAAGATCCCCCGCAGTCACGCTGCTTTCTTTTTTGTTTTTCTTTTTATCTTTAGCCATAATAAGTACATTGACATGAAGGCTGTGCCCTGTGTCTTTCCTTTCATACGCTTTATTTTCTGATTCATTGCGGTTGTCAATTACCGCTTCCTGCATCCGTATCTTTCTCGGACGCTTCATTCTGAATTTGATATGACTTTTGATTCTGTATTTCACTTTACTGTCTCTGCATACGGGCTGCATGGCACAGGATCACCGAAGCAGCGCAGGAAACATTCAGCGAATTGACGTTCCCGTACATCGGTATCGAAACCGTATAGTCACATCTTTCTCTCACAAGTCTTGACACGCCGCTGTCCTCGCCGCCGAGAACGATAGCGCATCCGCATTTGAAGTCCGTTTCATAAAGATCCTGACCGTCGGCTTCCGCTGCGAAAGTCCAGATATTGTTTTCCTTGAGTTTCTCGATTGTTTCGGCGATATTGCCAACTTTCGCGACAGCCATATGTGTGATCGCACCGGCAGACGCTTTTGAAACCGCAGGAGTGAGTCCGCAGGCACGTCTTTCGGGAATGATCACGCCATGTGCACCGCAGCATTCCGCAGATCTGATAACAGCACCGAGATTATGCGGATCTTCGATTCCGTCACACACAACGATCAGCGGTCTCTCGCCTCTTTCATGCGCGATTGTTATGATCTCGTCAACGGTTGAATATTCTTTTTCCGCAACCATCGCGGCGATACCCTGATGATTCTCACCTCTTGCGATTCTGTCGAGAGATTCGTTTGTGGATTCAACCACGGTGATGCCGGCTTTTTTTGCTTCGGCGATAATCACTCCGATCGATCCTTCCCGACCTGCCGCGAGTATCTTATCGACAGGCGTACCTGATTTCACAAGTTCCGCCACGGCATTCCGTCCGACAACGATATTCTCCGGAAGAGGCTCACGGGATCGGAAGTTCTGTCTGCCGGAATTTCTGTTATCCTGACGTCTTCCGTTATCTCTGCGTCTGTCTCCGCTGTTTCTGCC
Organism: uncultured Ruminococcus sp.; assembly: GCA_964588425.1. GTDB lineage: Bacteria > Bacillota > Clostridia > Oscillospirales > CAG-272 > UMGS1696. The sequence continues at coordinate 3,138 of CAZPPN010000088.1, forward strand.
GTAGTTTTTCTTATTGAATTTTTCTTCCATAGATATTCACCAATCCGATCGCACGGCAAGAACACGCAAGCACAATTCGCCGTTATATAGTATACATAATGATTATATCACACTTTTTCTTTTTTGTACATATTTATTTTCAACAAATAATAACCAAACTCGAAAAAAAACGCAAAAAATCAAGGAATACGACAAATATCTGCCATATTCCCTGATCTTGAGTCATTATTTCTGTCGATTATCGAGCCGCGCATTACACAGCCAAAGCCGAAAGATAACGATACGGCTCTCGGGATTTTCCCAAACACCATATCAGGTGTGATCTTTGAGCGTTAATCTCAGGTAAAATTACTCTTAATTCTTCCGAATTATTTCTGCTTCATCTTTGCAAAGCATTCGCTGCAGTATACGGGTCTGTCACTTGTGGGCTGAAAAGGAACCTTTGCAACGCCGCCGCAGTTAGCGCATGTTGTTTCAAACATTTCCTTCTGCTCACGTGTAACGTTCTTTCTCTTGTCACGGCAAGCCTTGCATCTCTGGGGTTCATTCTGGAAGCCCTTTTCTGCATAGAATTCCTGTTCGCCTGCTGTGAATACGAAATCATTACCGCATTCTTTGCATTTTAAAGTCTTGTCCTCGTACATATTACATGTCCTCGCTTAAAAAAATTTGGTTAAAATTTTTGCCCTCGGCGGACTCACACCGTTACCTTTGACAACAACGCTCTTGAGTTAAGCTGTTCGGGCGTTTATTTCAATCCCCGCATGGGCAGAGAATAAAATACATTATTGATTTTTCAGAAGTCCCCGTACCTTAACTTTGATCCGGTATACAGCGTTGCTGATCGACTTTTCGTCTTTGCCGAGTCTTTCAGCGATTTCTCTAACGGACTTACCTGCAATATAATAATCGAATATTTCTTTTTCATAAGCCGACAAAACACGAGATGCCTGTTTCATGACAGATTTTTTCTGCTCCGAGTCGATTATCACACCAAGCGGATCAGATACAGTTTTCACAGCGGGAAATGATTTTCTTGCTGCTTCACGGCGTTTTTTCTCGGTATTGTACTTTCGCAGAGCTGATATAAGTGCATTGTTTATACAGATCTTTGCGTAAAGACCGAAACTGACGCTTTTGCCTTTTTCATCCTCGTTATATGTATCGGCTGCACGGTACAGAGCAAGCAGCGCGTACTGTCTCAGATCTTCCTCTTCGTATGCACCGTCGTTTTGCTGACCGATTCCGAAAGACGGAGAAAAACGCTTTACAGAAGATTCGACAACTCCCTCGTACATCTCCGCAAGAGCAGCAAACGCTTCATCATCGGGAGAGCCTGATTTGGAAGCTCTTATCCGTTTCAGCAGAGAGAGAACATCATTATCCAAGATACGTCTCCGAAAAGAAATACAGTTATTCTAAGTACATTATACCATAAAACGTGATTTTGTCAATAGAGTTGCCTCAAAAAGTTTAATTATTTTCAACTTTTCCGGAATGTTAATTGTGCATTTATCACCAATCAACCGTCATATTTCTGTGCTTTTTGTCGATTTGCTACTCGTTTGTGATTAAATTTGCGATAAATTATACCTACCATATACAAAAAGCGCCCCTCGCAGTCAATGGCATAAAGCTCAAAGCGGGAAGATACTTTTTGAAAAAAGTACCTCCCCGCCCCCCTCCTCAAAAACTTTTATACGGATAATTATATAAGGTATAGTGCAAATTCCCGATAAAAATCCGCAACAACTATTTTCTTTACCCAGTATAAAGTTTTTTGAAAAGGGTTCGGGGAAAATCTTTTTTCAAAAAAGTTTTCCCCGAGAATTCTTTTATGCAATTGACCTTAAAGGCAACGCTTTTATTATTTTTCAAATAAGTAATTGACATTTCCGGTAACGAGAGCGACGATTCCGCGGTAAACGACATCCGGTTTATCTTCGAAATTCATTCTCATTCTCGACACCTGCATGTATGAATCAGCTCTGAGGTCGAGGTCGAACGCAAGACCGTCGCAGTCTTTGATGGAGCAATGGAAGATATAGCTTCCGTCGCCCACCTGTTCGATGTCATGGTTTACGACAGCACCGCGCTTTTCAAGCGAGAGATGCCTCATTGCGCTGATGTAGCTTTTTTCACGTACCGCGGCAAGCAGCAAATCGTCGGCAAGACCTTTTGCGATCATTCTGCCCGTATCCGTTACCGTGTACGAATCTTTATCATGCGAAGAGGAAGCGGATGTCTCACCGTCCTCCGACTCATTTTCAACTTTACTGATATGACCTGATTCAAGGAGCTCGTGAAAATATGTAACAAAATCGAAATAATCAACATACCCGTCTCTGATCACAATAGTTGCGAGATCATTGTAATCAAGCGGATATCCGACCTTTTCGAGAAGATACAATATGAACACTTTCACCTGCTGAGGCGAATGAAATGTTTCAGGCATAGTATTTCTCCGATCGGCAAAAAATAAATTTACGGTTTAGCAGGAATAAAACGGGAAGTTTTGGGCTCCCCGTTTTATATTATAATTGATTTGATTCAGACTTATACACCGAATTCGTCGCCTGTATCTGTTGCGGCCTTATATGTCATGTAGTCCTTCATCTTTGTATCGTTGAAGTTTCTTGTGCCATAGTAAGTGCTTTCGATGCCGGAGAGAACGTCTGTGTAGATGTAAGCATCCTGAAGGAATACAATCGGAATGATGGGCATATCTTCGAGGAGCTTTTCTTCAGCCTGATGAAGGAGAGCAGCTCTTGCAGTTCTGTCCTTTTCAGCGAATGCGGATTCGATGATTGCATCATAATCTGCATTGTTGTAGCCGGAAACATGACCGTAGAGATCGTATGTTTCGGAGTTCATGTCAACGCCGTTACCGGAGAACTGTACCGCATACTGAGAGAGTGCGGAGAAAGCGTCCGGGGAGAGCATTGTCATGTCGATAGCGATAACGTCGAAGTCACCTTCGTCGTAGAGCTTCTGGAAGTTGTCAACGTAGATGGAAGAGTCAACAGCAGCATTGGGTGTGGACTTAACAACATCAACGTTCACCTTGAATCCGAGTTCACCCCATACGCCTGCAACGTACTCAGCAATAGCAATATCTACTTCGTTGTTGCGTACTGTGAGATCGAATGAACCGCTTGTTACGCCTGCTGCAGAGAGAAGGCTCTTAGCTTCAGCAACATTAGCGGATGCGGAAAGGATATCACCGCCGACTTCTCTGAAAGATGTGCCGGACGTTGTATCGAATACCTTGTAAGGAATAAGACCTGTTGCGGGTTTAGCGTATGTGATGATATCAACAACAGCTTCTCTGTCGATAGCGAGAGAAAGAGCACGGCGTACTTCAGGCTTCTGGAAGAGCTTGTTCGTTGTGTTGAACATATAGGAGTGTGTAATCATCATATCGTCGATTACTGCTACGTCCTTGTATTCAGCACGTGCGGAAAGCGGAATTTCACCGTTATAGAACATGGCACCGGATGTGAGAGCTGTGAGCTGAGCTTCAGAGTTGCCAACTTCATACTTTGTGAGAAGTCTGTACGGGATAACGTACTTGTCGTAAATTTCGCTCGTCTTTTTGTTGTTCTTGGTTTCTGTCTTGTCGCGTCTGTCGACATTGTAGTATGCGGATCTTTCAAGTCTGAGAATGTTACCGTATACCATTTCCTTTGCTGTGAAAGGACCGCTTGTTACGATGGATGTTGCCTTCTGTGACCAGATATCGTCGCCGTATCTTGTGATAACGTCTTCACGGAGAGGAACGAGAGCGATAGAAGAGCAGTTTTCAAAGAAGAGATCAAGGTCGATCTTCTGTTCGAATTCGATCTGGATTGTGTAAGTATCAACAGCAGCAATGCCGAGGTCATCGATGGATGCGTCCCCCATCTTTACCTTGCGTGCATTCTTGATGTCGTAAAGAAGGGAAGCTGCTTCGTTTGTCATGTCGGGATCAAGGATTCTCTTCCATGCGTAAACATAGTCGGCAGCCTGAATGCTTCGGCCGTCACTCCAGCTGGAGTTCTTGAGTTCAACGAGAATGGAGAAGCCTTCCTCGTCATCCTGATTGATGGAGTATTTCTCCATACCTGCTTTTTCCCACTTACCCTTTTCGTTGATGGTTGTGAGACCTTCATAGATAAGGCTGAAAACCTTGAGCATAGCATCGTCTGTAATGCTGAGCTGAGGGTCAAAGTTGTATATCTCAGTTGTGAGATACATATCGATAATTGCACCCTTGTCGTATTCACCCGTTTCGGGGTCCTTTTCAAGGGTTGTACATCCCGATATGACAGATGCGATTGATGTCAGTGCAAGAATAAGTGCTAACACCTTTTTCATGATTCAGTAAATCCTCCTCGTGCTTTCTTAAATAAAGCGTAGTAATACGGGTTATTTTAACTCACCA